>NZ_MAIF01000114.1:0-7979 GCF_001729395.1 Methanosphaera sp. A6
AGATAATGCTTTATTAACTATAAATAAACTAAACTCTACAATTTCATTAGCTGATAAATCAGTTCTCGCTGGAAATAAGATTCAATTAGTAGCAACAATTACTAATAAAAATAACAACGCATACATTTCTAATGGTAAGGTTGCTTTCAAAGTTAATGGAAAAACTATTGGTTATGGTAGTGTTTCTAGTGGTAAAGCATACTATACATATAATACCGCGGAATTAGATACAGGAAAATATAAGTTAACAGCAACATATGGTGGAAATAACATATATTCATCATCAATAGCTACAACAAAAACATTAACAGTACTTAAAAATACTTTCACATATACTCAAATAAGAAATGCAGCAATATCTGTGAGAAATCAATTTGAATCTAATAAAATAGTAAGTACAGTAACAGTAGGATCAACAACAATGGGTCTACAAGATTTCTTACCTTTAATGATACATATGGCTAAAAATGTATATCAGGGAAAATCATCAACACCTGTTGAATACAAACATTATGCACCAATATCTAAACAAACAGATTCAATGAAATCAGTAGTATTATCAGACTCTCAGGTATTAAATATTGGAAATCAAGTACTAAACTACTATCAAAGTAATTCAAAAGCACCAGAATATATAACAACATCATGGGGAAAATTTGGTTACTATAACATAGTATATACATATACTAAGATGATTGATGTATCAACTTCAAAATATCTTCCATCATCATGTAAAATATATAATTGGAATACAATACATCCAACAAATGTTAAATCAAGATTAGTAGTAATATCAACAGATAACATATTTACCACATCAAAAGATAAGGCATTTGTAAATAGTATTAAAAAAATTCTTGAAAGTAAAGGATTTACAGTAAAACTATTAGGAGTAGGACCAAATACACATAATGCAGCAATATGGGAAAAATCATTACCAGACAATGCAATACAATTATCAGTATTTGGTGGAGCAGATGCTGGAGTAATATATGATGTATGTACAAGAAGTTTCATGCGAGCAAAAGCAAATAGATTAGTATTCTTTGCATATCATTCAGCTACAGCTAAAGATATAACAGGACTTGACTGGTTAGAACGTGCACATGATGATAACTACAGTCCAAGTAGCTTTAAAGGAATAGCTCATCCTGATACATATCTTAAATCACATGGTTATGATTATGTATATACAAGTAATGTAAATACAATAGTAGATGCATTATTAAAATATGTAAGTGGTTAAATAATCCACTTATAATTTCCTTTTTTTAAAATCAGTATTAAGTCATAATATCTATTTTTAATATATTATTTTCTAAAAAAAAGTATGGGATGATCATGATAACCATCCACCATCAGCTTTAATTACATCTCCATTAACAAATGATGAATCATCAGATGCTAAAAATAATGCAATTTGAGCAATTTCTTTTGATTGACCTAACTTTGGAGATAATTTTACAAATGGATCTATGGTTTCATATGTTTCCATATCCATTCGTCCAGGATTTATTGTTGTTGCTATTTCTGTATTAACAGTTCCTGGTGCTATTACATTAGAACGTATATTATGTTTTCCATATACCCATGCTGTATGTTTAGCAAGTCCTATAACTCCATGTTTTGAAGCAGTGTATGCTGCTCCACTAATTTTTCCTATTAATCCACCAACTGATGATATTGTAATTATATTGCCTCCATTATTCTTAATCATTTCAGGGATAACTGCTCTTATTAATCGCATTGGGCCAGTTAAATTTACATCAATTGTTTTATCCCATAGATCATCATCTATATGTTTTACAGATACAAAATCATCCATTATTCCAGCATTGTTAACTATTATATCTATTTTACCATATTTGTCTAATGCGAGTTTTACAACGTTGTCTATATCTTCTTGTTTTGTTACATCTCCAATACATGCTGAAGCATCACCGCCATTGGAATTTATTTCGTTTGTAATTTGTTCTAATCTTTCTTTACGTCTTGCAATGAGTATGGTGGAAGCTCCTTCTTCTGCAAATAAATATGCTATTGATTTACCTATTCCTGCTGTTGCTCCAGTTATTATTGCTACTTTTCCTTTAAGCTTCATTTTTAACACCTAAAAAATAGTATTTTCGTTTATATTAATCTTTAATATTTAAATTGTAACTAAACAAATTTTAGTTATGTTTATATTCATGTTTCATATTATTTAAATGTATATTAAAAATCATTATAAATTATGATAATTAGTTATGAATTTTTTCTTGAAAAATATCCTTTTATAAAAATCAAGATTATGTATATTGATTTATTTAAGAAATAGAATGTATTTTTTTTTATTTTATTTTGAATATAGTGTGTATACTCAATTAAAAGGGGGTTAAGAAGTAAAATCTCTTCAAATCTTTGTTTTTGGTATAGATTCTACTTTTAATGGTACTTGTATTGTTGATTCTTTGTATTTGTTGTTTTCTCCTGCTATTACTGTTAGTGTGTATGTTGCTTTTTTTGTTGGTATGGTTATGTTTATGTTTACTTGTCCATCTTTTGCTACTGTGTTGTTTAGGGTTTTTCCATTGAGTTTTACTACTACTTTTGTATTTCCTGTTACTAATTGGTTTTTATCATCATATATTTGCACTGCTACTGTTGCTGTTTTATTTGTTATTTGTGTAGCTGTTGATTGTATGTGTGTTGTTATTTTTGATGCTTTTGGTATTGTGTATGTTATTGTTTGTGTTGATGATTCATATCCATTGTTTTCTCCTGCTATTATTTCTATTGAGTAAGTCTCATCTTTTGTTTGGGGTAGTGTTAAATTGATGTTTCCTGTTCCTGTTATATTTAATTGGTTTATAACTGTTTTTCCATTTATTTTCACTGTTACTTTTGTATTACGGTTTACTAGGTTGTTCGTTTCATCATAAATATTTAATTTAACATTTGCTATATTTCCTATAACATCTGTTATTTTAGCATCTATATGTGTGTTTGTTTTTAATACTTCTAGTGAAGTATTTGCATATGTTTTTACATAGTCACGTCCAACAAATAATGTTGTTGCTGTGTAGTTTTTAGCACTGAATCCTTGTGGTATTTCATAATCAAGATATGCAATTCCATTTGTTATATCTAACAGGAGGATATTTCCATTAGTATCTTTTAGGGTTTTACCATTGAGTTTTAGTATTACATGTCCATCAGTTACTAGTTTATTACCATCTCTTACTTGAACTATGAATCTAACAACATCTTTAGATTTTACTGTTGTTTTATCTGTCATTATTGTTACTGTTGGTGTTCTTTGCGTGATTGTAACTGTTTCATTACTACTTTCACCACTTGCATATACATCATTTTCAAGGTATAATGCATTTATTGTTGAATTATTTTTCATCCAACTTCTAGGAGCAATAGTGTCAAGTATAGCTGTTCCATTTACAACAGGAACTTCTATTGGATTTCCATCAGTATCACAAATAGTCACTCCATTAATATTGAATATAACTTTTCCAGTGTTTATGTTATTTCCATTTACATCTTTAACATGTGCTGTTAAATTTATTGAATCATTATAAACTCCATTTACTGGATCTACTGTTATATTCACGGAATTTTTAACTATATTTATGTTTTTAGTAGTGGAACTTTCCATATATTTTTCATTTCCAGAATATGTTATTGATATTTTAAATTTCTCTACAGTTGGGTTGATTGTAATTACCACAGGATTTTTTGTTAGATTGTATTGTGTTATGTTATTATCTATTGTTACTGTTATAATTCCACTTGGTATAATGTTGTTAAAACTATCTACAACATTAATTGTTATGTTATCTGTTTTGTTAGCATTTACTGAATCTTTATCTAAATTAACATATGATTTATAGTTATCTGTTGTTGGAGTGTTATTTTCAATTAATCCAGTGATATTTATTGCTAAAATAGCTTCATTTCCACTTAAATTAAATGATTCTAAATAATTTCCAGTTATATTAACATCAGAATTTTGAACTGATATTATAGGAATATTTCTTGTATTTACTACTATGTTATTATTTTTTAAATTCATTTGACTATTTTTTAGTTGTATGAGGGGGGTGGTAGTATTTGCTGTAATATTATATGAGAGCCTACTAAATTCTCCAACAGTATTTTCAGCATCAAGTAATATAATATTTTCTCCAGTGATATTTCCAGTTTTATGTGAAAAACTAATCTCTGAGTTATTAGATTTTATAATAGTTGTATTTTTACTATCAAGATTTAATTTATTCCACTTTAAATTTCCAAGACCTTTCATAAATGCATCTGGATTGTTAGCATTGTTTATATCTACAATAATTACTGTAGGTGCTTTTACTGTTAAGTCTATTGAAGAAAATTGAACATAACTTGTAATATTGTTTATGTAGAATATTTTTGAAGTGTTATTGGAAATTACATTAAATGTATCTCTATCCATACTTAAACGGTCAGAATTTTCCATTTTTATACCATAAGCAGTTTTATTAGCATAAACTTCTATATTATTGTTATAACTTGATTTATACATTCCTTCTAATCCTGTAACATCATTATATCCTTTTACTACTACATTATTAGATCCAATTTTTATATCAAAGGAATTTATAGTTAATTTATTATACATTCCACTTATTTTTCCATTGTTATCATATTTAGTTGTAATTGTTGTTATGTTGTTAGTATTAAAATCATAATTTAGTCCATTAGATGAAATAACTTTAATTGAAGTGGTACTTGGACTGTTATCTTTTGTTTTTATTTCAGGACCTAATGTTGTTATGTTGTTTTTACTAAGAGTTTGTGAAACACGGCCAGTGTTATTTATTACAATACTATGAGCTTCTTTTTCATGATTTTCATGATAGATTATTCCATTTTGTAGGGTAGTTCTATTTCCTTTAATATTTACTAAAGTTTCCCTTTCATCAGTACTGTTTAATATTATACCATCAATCACAGTTAGTGTTGAATTTTCACCTATTGTTATTGTTCCATTGTATATTGTGTATTTATTTGGATTTACAAATTGTACTGGTATGTTGAATACTAAATCTTTATTATAAAGATTTGATGCTAAGTTTATAATTGTAGTTTCATTAGAAGTAAGTACTGAGTTTTTAAAGTACTGATTGTAATTATCGTTTGTAAGTAATATTATAAGGGGAGTATTATCTTTAATTATATTGTTGGAACTATCTATTAATCTTACACTACTGTCTCCACCATATGTATTATTATAGTTAAGATAATTTTTAGTTACGTTAGTGTTGTTGGAATTAATAATTGTTACAGTGTTAGTTTCGGTTGTATTAATATTAGAATTAATAACAGTATTATTACTTGAATTTTCAAAGATTATTCCATAATTTGCAGATATTGCAGTGTTATTAATTGTATTGTTTGTAGAATTAATAAATACAATTGTGTTATTGTTGTTTTTTAAAGTACTACTGAATATTATAGTGTTATTTGCATTTACTATTTTTATTCCATTAGAACTTAAAGTTGTTTTGTTTATAAAAGTATTATTGGTATTAATTAATAATATGTCTTCTCCTTGGGTAAATGTACCAAGTTTATTCATGGATTGACCTGATATGGTGTTATTATTTCCATTTGTTGCATTGATAATGAATAAATAACCCTTATTTGTAGCTTTTATATAATTATAGGAACTACTTGCAATAAATTGATTATTATTAACATTGCCAGTAAGATATGTTCCTATTGCATTTGTTGCTGTTGGACGTAATCCATTGAAGTTTGAAGTATAATGATTGTTACTGGAATTAATCATGTAAATTCCAATTGCATATTCATCTCCAGAGATAGATGCTTGATTAAAGTTTAATACATTATTATCAGCATTTAATAATACAATTCCTGCAACTACTCCTTTTTGTTGACCATTTGTTGTATTGTATACATTTATTCTATTACTGTCTAATTTATTTCCATATGAATTAATGAAAATACCCATAGTATCTGGAATATTATTTTTCATATTATTAGATGGACCTTCTATTGTAATAGTGTTACTTTTTAAAGTATTGTATTTGTTATTTATAATAACTCCAGTTAGTGCTTTTGTACTAGTTGAGGATATTTTAAGTTTTGTTAATGAATTTTTTAATGTTCCAATATAGATTACATATCCATTAGGATTATAGTCTTCATTGTTTATTAAAAGTTTTTCTGCATGAATTCTTCCATCATCTTTTACAGTTATTGTGGTGTTGTATAGGTATTTTCTATCATTTTTCTTTAATACTATGTGTATTGAATCTATTACAAATTGTCTATTATAAAAGTCACCTACAAGGTTAATTGTACTTCCACTTTCGATTGCACCCGGTATTACAGATCCATTCTTATAGAAGTAATTTTCATATGTTTCATCTGTTATAGTTATTGTTTTACCAAGAGTTGGTGTGTTATTTTCTATAACATTACCTGTAATATTTTCTACTGCTTTATCTCCATATAATATGTTACTTTCTAGTGTGTTTAGTGTTATTATATTGTTTTTAGCCGTACTTTTAACATATATTGCATAATCTTCAATTGTTTTTATGTTGTTGTTTGTTATGTTGTTGTTATTTCCATTTACTTGTATTATGTTTCTTATGGAGTTATTTGTTATGGTTGTATTTCCAGTTACATATAATCCATATCCATTATTTTCAAAGTCAATTATGTTATTTCTAATTGTTAAGTTTCCATTTCCAAGAGCATATATTCCAAAGGAGGTACCATCATCTACTGAAAGACTTTTAAATAATTGTGATGGTTGACTATCTTTTATTGTGGAGTTTTCAATAATAGCTTTCATGGTATTATTATTTACTGAATCTATATAGATTCCAGTACTATTATTAAATTTACATTCTGATACAAGTAAATCTCCTTCACCAGCATATATATCTGTTTGTCCATTATTTGTAAAGTTACAATTTAATATTTTTGTATCTATACCATCATTTCTGTATGGATTGAAATAATCGGCTTCTCCAGTATTTATTGCAATACCCGCACCAAATTTATATGTACTTGTTCCATCGTATGCAATGTTGTTTTTAATTGTACTGTTTATGATTGTTAACTTATAATCACTTAATATTGTTCCCCAACGAGCATAGTTGTTTTGGAAGGTACTGTTTATTATTGTTGCAGTTCCATTGTTGTAGATACCTGCTCCTTCATTTCCAGTACTACTTGATTTTCTATTACCTTCAAATAAACTGTTATTTACATATAATGTAGCTTCATGATTATTTCTGATACCTGCACCAACTCCAGCACAATTGTTAATAAATTTAACATTATTTACTGTTAAATTTCCATAGTTATCAATTGTTGCTGTTTTGTATGAAGAAATATTGTTTCCACCAGCACTCCAACAGTTCTGTATTGTTATGTTGATGAGTGTTATAAGTCCACTTCCTTTTGTAATGTTTATAGCCCAGTTACCAGTACCATTTTCATATGGATACCATTCTGGAGAAGATTCCCAGTAATATTCATCAGGATTAAGACTTTTTTTCATATCATATCTTGCTTCACCATCAATAATGGTGTTTTGACCTATGAAATTTATTTTATAGTCACCATTTACTGTGAGATTTGTGTTACCAGTACCAGTATATTTACCACTTGATATGTGTATATTGTAGATATTATCTTTTGTTGTTTGTTTTAGAGCCTGATTTATTGTTTTGTATGGTTTATCAATTGTTCCATCATTTGTATCTAATCCTTTATCACCAGATACATAGTAGTCTATTTGACTATCTTTTTTCAGTGTTTTTCTAGTTGTTACATCTTTAGTAGTTTTTGTTATATTATTATCTTTTTTTAGGGTTGTTGTACTTGTTTTTGTTATAGGTTTTTCTTGTGTTTTTGTAACAGTATCCTTAACTTCTTTATTATTATCACTAACTTCTACTTTTTCTGTAGTA
>NZ_MAIF01000115.1:0-4035 GCF_001729395.1 Methanosphaera sp. A6
ATATTTTTCCATGATAGATGAATAAAATTTAGTTATTTTTTTAAACATCGTTTTTATCACATAATATTTATAATTTGTTTATTCTATAATTAATAGTTACAGAAATGTTACATAAATTTAGAGATATATGGAAAATTGTATATTATCTCTAAAGAATTCCCCTACATATTATCATAAGTTATGCTATTTTAATAGACAAAATTAATTATATATTTAGAATTTATATAAAAATTAATAAAATTGTATATATAAATCATTATGAATTTAATAAAATACAAGTTTTCATAAAAAAGAATAATCTTTAGAAAATAATAGAATACTATGAAAATAGCAATCCATTATAATATACAATATATAATGTAAATTCTTTTTACTTTAAAGAAAAAATACCTTCTAAAATCATACTTTTAAAATATAATAGAATATATTGCAAATAGTATGTGATTTTAATAATAAATGAAAATTTAATTTTTTATTTATAATACAGTTTAAATAAATCTTAATATAAAAATCTCAACAATATTCATACTTATTTTAGAATATAAATAAGATTTTAAAAAACAGAAATCAACATTTGAAAAACAACATTTTACACATGAAAAATCATAGAAAAACAAAAATCATACATATAAAAACAAATTTTTATTTATATATAAAATATCATACCCTAATTTCCACATATTAACAACACTCACCAATTATTAATTAATGTTATTTTTCATAGAAAACTACTAATTTTAATAAACAACTTCTTATAAAAATAAATTATAGAATAGGAAGAAGGATTATGAGTAAACAAACAGTAAGAAAAACAATAAAATTAGATGCTAATCTATGGAGTAGTTTTCAAGAAAAGATAGAACAAGAGTATGGAACTACATATAAACATACATCAGAAGAGATAGAGAATGCTATTGCAAATTACATCAATAAAGATATTCAAGATATTGAAAAAACAAAAACAATTATTCAAAATCTAAAATATGAAAATGAAAGTTTAAAAAGTGAAAATACAAGCCTAACAAAAGAAATTAAAAGTATTACAACAGAACATTTAAAATTAACTAATGAAAATAAAAAACATACATCTACAATAGATACACAAAAAAGTAGTATAGAATTACTTGAAAGTAAGAATTTGAATTTAGAAAATAAAATACAACAACTCGAAATAGAATTAAATCGTGTGAATTCTTTAAATAATGATAATGTTGAAGAAATTAAAATTTTAAAAGAAAATAATAAAGTTTTAGAAGAAAAATATATTGAACAAGTTGAAACAACAAATAAACAAGTGCAAGAGAATACTAAAATTAAAAATAAACGAGAACATGCACAAGAAAGACTAAATAAAACACAAGACGAACTAAATGAAACTCTAAAAAGACTTGAAAAATATAGTTATGCCATAGGTCAAGTTCAACATATGAATATTATTGATAGAATTCTTAACAGACTACCTCAACAAGTAAAGGAATTACAAGCTGCAACTTATGAGAAAAAAGAATAGAAATATCCTATCATTCTTTAATATACATTATAGGATATTCTAATTCTTCATCATAGGATATGCATGTAGAAATAACATCACTTCCCACATTCGTAGTTAATGTTACCTCAAGCATTGAACCCTCAAGAGATGTGTAGTTCATAGATCCACATGCATCTTTAATTAAATTCTTATTTAAAGAAACCTTCACATCTATAATTGCTGGTTGTAATAGTATACTTTCTTCTATAGCTTTTTCCAAACTACTACAGCTTTCAATATTAACTGGTGTTCCAACAAATTGATGATATAATGCACCCATACTAATACCACCCTCAAATATGGCTCTTTCCCTATTGGATAAATTTCTAAAATAATATTCTTCTTTCATAGACATACCTCATTATATCATATATCATGTTACATTTTTAAATCTACCCATAATGGAGCATTATATGTTGGAATTGTTAAGATAATATTATCCATATTTGATATAACAGCTACTACAGAATCTCTTGGAATTTCAACCATTATAATATATTCAACATCCAAATTTCCAAGATTGGAAGTCCTCTCATAATCAGATAAACGAGTACCATACTCTGTTAATAATAGATTTAATTGAGATTCATCAAGAACTCCAATAGCCTTTGATGATAACACTTCTTCAACCTCAATCACGTTCTTTTGTGATAAATTTCTCATATTAGGATATTCATCAAGTTCCATATTATAATTAATTACTCCAGAATCCTTAGATCTAAGTATTGATACTATTCTTGCCCCTCCAACAAGTTTATTAGTCTTTCTATTAGTAGATATATTATCTGTATTGTTTAGATATTCTTCTGAATCAGTATCTATAATATTATTATATATATCAACAACATCACCCACATTCAATAAACCACTGGCTGCCTGTTTTCTATTTATACTTAATGGAACTATCACAGAGTCAACCTTATGAATAGAAATACCAGTTAATGATTTTTCTGAATTAACATAAGTTGTTGCATTATCTACAGACATTATATTTTTTGTATCATTAACATCCACTTCCACTCTATCATATTTATCTTTAAATTCATTTATTTGAGAATGTAGTTGATTTTTTAGTATAGGATATGCTAATGCTTCAACATCAATAGATTCAACTGCATCTTGCGTAGTTGCCGAATTGATTTGGGCTATTATTGAATGTTTAGCTTGAATATTTTCTGTATTATTTTTAAAAATTGTATTTACTTCATTAATTTTAATAGTCTTTTTTGTGTTTAACTCCTCTATTGAAGGACTAAATACTAGAAAATAATAACATATCGCAAAGATTATTAAAACCACAAAAGAAAGTACAACAATACCTGTTAAAAGTTCTCTATTTTCTTTTTGATAATATTGTCTATGTCTTTTATGAGACAATGTATTGTTGTTTGGCTCTAATGAATCTTTTAAATCATTGAATAAATTTTTAGAATTATATTTTAAGTAATTGATTATTTTTTTCATAACTTATCTTTGTATATATTGAAAAAATAATACTTATAAAAAAAAGAAGTAAAGGATTTATTTATTTTTTATGTAAATCCTTTTTAGATTTAGATGAATTTCTTGTTATAGTACTTATATCATCTATTACATTATTATTTACTTTTAATTTAGATATGGAATAATTATTAGCAGGTATGAAATTGTATATTGTAAGTCCAAATATGTATATCAATACTAATACTAGTAATATGTATGATGGAATTGAATGTAGTGCCTCATTGATATTTGGTATAATACATAATATTGTTAAGATTCCAGTTAATACAATAACCTTCATATCCCTTACTTTTGGATATTCAATACTTGATATCATAAGTAGAGATATTATAATTGTTAGTATAAACATTGATTCAAAACTTATCAATGAAGTAAGTATTAATAATGCAACAATCATTGAAGATGATGGTATTGGTAATCCTATGAATACTTCTGTTGGACTGGTTTGTCCTGCCAGTAGTGTATTATATCTAGTTAATCTTAAAATTCCACATGCAACTAATAAAAATACTGGTATTAATATTAATGAATTATTAGTAAGCATATATATTACTATTGCAGGTGCTACTCCAAAGGATACAATGTCTGCAAGTGAATCTATTGTTTCACCAAAAAGTGCATGCATAGGACCTTCATTAAACTTTCTTGCTAATATCCCATCAACACTATCAAATACAACAGCTAGTAGCAATAGTTGCGCTGAAAGTATTGTATTTCCAGTTAAAACAGCTAATATTGCACCTAGTCCAGATAATGCATTGGCAAGTGATGCTATATCAGCTATTGAAATCATTTTTAATATATTTGTTTCCATCTAAATCATTTCCTTGAAATTTTTTCTATTATTATATATTTATATTTATAAATAAATACATATTTTGATTATTATTTTTTTATAAAAAATAATAATTATTCAAGGAATTTTTTATTATAAATACCTATTTTAACAACATATAATTAAACATTGTTTATTTTTTTATTTATATTTTTTATTCTTTTTG
>NZ_MAIF01000116.1:0-7786 GCF_001729395.1 Methanosphaera sp. A6
TACATTCAAAAATCTAAAATATATCAAAAATTAAGTAATTAACTATAAAATAAAGTTATACTATGTAATTATATATATTGAAGCTCACTAATTATTATTTTGATTGATTTATATTTTCTTTTTTAAAATTATTAATATATCTGTAGTATAATATAAAAAAAGATAAATCATGTTTATATAGAAATAGATAAATTTCATAGATGTTACTAGAAAAAAGAGACCTTTATCAGATATTCATTATTCTAATAAAAAAAAGGGAGGAGTGATAAATACTCTCTCCTTTAAAATTTCGTTGTGATAACATATGATACGTATTTATTCGATAATCAATGCATTTGTTGATTTACTACTGTTGTATAATTTGTTTTCTCCAGCTACAATAGTTAAGTTAAAGAGTGATTGTTTGTATATGGATAAATCAAGTGTTGCATTTAGTATACCATTAACTGCTATTGCATGGGTTATTGTTTTATTATTGAGTTTTATTGCTACTTTAGTTGTTCCTATTACTAAGTTTCCTTCTTCATCAATTATTTTTGCTTTTATAATTGCATTTTTGCTTCTGTTTAGATATTGTGGTTGGAGTATTACTTGTGTGTTGTGTTTTTCTAGTGTAAGTGTTGTGTTTGTTTCTATTCTATTGTATATTTTATCCATTGCTACAGCAGTTAATGTATAATTTTTTGCACCTATGCTACTTGATAATTCATAATCAATAGATGCTATTCCATTATTTATTGCAGCATAAATTATGTCTCCATATTCATCTTTTAATGTTTTACCATTAATTTTGAATATAACTTTTCCTGTGTTTATTGGTGTGTTTTCTTTGGTGAATATGTATGATGTTATTTTTATTGTACTGCATACTTTTGTTGTTATTGGATTAATTATTTGTTTTACATCATAGTTATTTATAGATAATATGCCTGTATTTATTGTTGAGTTATAATAGTAGTTACCTTCATATATTGCAGTTATTTCATAATTACCAACATCATATTTACTAATATCTATTGTAAGTAATGCAATTTTATTTGTAATATTTACTTCTCCAACTGTCATATTATTAATTCTAAATTCTACAACTCCATCTAATAAATTACCATTTCCATCCATTAGTATTGCACTTAGTGTTGCCATGGATCCTGTATTTGTTATATTACCAACAAGGAGTTTTGTACTTGTTTTGTCGATAATAATAGTACCTGTAGTAGTTTTCATTGCATAATTATCATTATCTTCATATGTAGCAGTTATTTTATAACTGGTTATATTAGAAAATGGTATTGTGTAATTTATTGATGCTTTTCCATCCATAACAGTTACTACTCCAATTACATTATTATCTATCTTGAAAGTTACATTTCCTTCTGATAATAAGTTATTTTTAATATCTGTTACTTTTGCAGTAATTGTTATGGTATCATTTACTTTTGCATGTATTGTACTGTTTTCTAATATTATATTAGTGTTTGTTTGTAGGTTTTCACGTGGTGTGTTATATTCTATTGTATTATTTAGGTTATCTGCACCTACAGCTGCATCTCCCTGAAGATTTGCTGAATTTAATGTATTATGTTTGATTATATTGTTGTATGTTGTATTAGTAAGTGTTATTGCATATACATCATCAGTGGTTATTTTATTGTACATTAATATGTTTCCATTTGAATTATCAAGATAATTAGCCATATTTCTTATATTTAAGTTTTCAATTGTATTATTATTAGATTTAAATATAAATAATGCATATTCATTTGGATTCATAGTGTTGTAATTACTAATACTTGTACTGTTTATTAGATTGTAGGATGAATCTATAAGTAGATATCCATAGAATAATCCAGAAGACATACTCTTTCTTGTATATAATAAATTAGACATATTTAGTGTATTGTAGTTTGCATTTTCGAATTTTACTCCAGTAAAGCTTTTTACTTCAGTACTAAGATATATGTCAACTATGTTTATGTAATTATTATCTCCTTGGATATATGTTCCTACTACTGTAGCATTTGAAGGTATTTGTTTTCTTGTAATAGGATCTAATACATCTACTTTTATTGTTGATGTTGAAGTTAATGTGTTATTGTTTCCTTTTAGGATTATTGCATTTATTTGTGCTTTTTTATCAGAATAATAGATTATACTTAATAGATTACTATTTGTTGTTCTATTGAGTTTAATTTGGTTATTATCTCCATTTACTACTAATGAATCTACATCATTATAAGAGAATACAGTAATACCGCTAGTTGTTGCTATTTTATTATTATTTCCATTGATTTGTACTGCTATTGTTTTAGTTATATTATCATTTGTTATTCTGATTGATGAAATGTTTATGTTTGTATTGTTTGTATTTATTATTACTGTTTGATCAATGTTTGTATTGTTTATTGTGAGTGCTGTGATATTTGTACCTTGTGCTTCTTTTGTTAATGTTATTGTTCCATTATATATTGTTCCATATGTTTGTATGAAGTTTATTGGTTTATTTATGATCATGTTTTTATTTATTAAATCTCCAATCATTTCTATTGTTTCACCAGTTTTTATTTCTGGTCGTAATATTCCATTTTCATTAAAGAATTCATAGTATGTATCATCATTTAAAAGATAGTTTGTACTAAAGCTTGTTGGATTATTATCACGTACACGATTTTTTCCTTCAGTTAATATGGATTTATCACCATAAGTTTCTGATGTTACTAATGTGTTATATACTATAGTATTATTCTCTGATGTTTTATCAATAAACATTGTATATATTGTTTTTGAAAATATAGTGTTATTTTTTATTAAATTGTATGTTGAATTATGTATAACTATAGGTGTTCCATTTGCTTTATTTGTTATTGTAAGTGTGTTATTTTCTATATTTGAATTATTCATATTTTGTATTTTAATAAGTATTACATTTTCTGTATCTGTTGTTAATATGTTTTTATTGATTGTTGGATTTGTATTTTCTATATCAATATTAATACTACTTGTGGAGTTTGTATTTAATTTATTTGAATCTATTCCAACTGAAATATTACCTTTTACCACAATATTGGATGTGTAATTAGATGCTATTGTTTTAATAGTATTGGAAGATACAGATCTATATACTCTTGAAGTATTGATCATGTTATTAATCATATAAATACTTATTGCATTTTGTGTTCCAATGGTATTAATAATGTTAGAAGAATATCTAAGAGTATTAGCTACTGTATTCTTATCATATATTGAATATATAATAGTATCATTACCATTACCCTTTGTTATTATATTGTTACCATATAGCTGAAGTTGTATTTGATTATAATTAATATTTTTACTAATGTAGAGACTACTTGTATTTGTAGATCCAATTGTTGTAATATTATTATTTTGAATTGTAGGAGCTCCAGTTACATTGGATAAAACGATTGAATAAGTTTTATTAGGAGATATTGTTGTTATATTGTTATATAATAATCCAGTAGACCACAAGTATGTTGAATTTATAATTATGGAAGGTGTTTTTGTAGTTATATTCATATAAGATATAGAATTATCTCTTGAATTATTTAATATAATTGCATTTTTATTATCTGTGTTTATTATTGTTATGTTTTGTAGTGTTGATTTTTTACTTTGTTGTAATATGAATGTTCCATTATATACTGTTGCTGTTGTATAATTTCCTATAATTAATGTTGTATTGAATATGAAATCTTTATTATAGAAGTTTCCTTTTAATAATAAATGAATATCTGTCATATTTTCTGGTGCTACAAATGTACTATTTTCATTGAAATATTGTTTATAATTATCATCTGTTAAAATTATATTTTTATATGTTGGTTTATTATTATTTATAGTATTTGTTGTATTGTCTGCTTTTACACATTCATTTCCTACGAGTATATCTGCAATAAGTGTGTTTTTTATTATTGTATTATTTATACCTGTTAATTCTATTGTGTAATTTCCATTAGTCATGAAATTATTTGATTGTATTATATTATTATTACTACCTAGTATTACTACTGGTTTATTGTTTGTATTGGTTATTGTTACCTGGTTTATATTCATTGTTGTATTAGCAGAATCTATTGTTATGTTGTATGATTTTATGTTGGTTTGTTGTTGGAATATTGTTATATTTGTCACATTATTAAAGATTAGATTTTTATTTGTAAGTGTTCCTATTATTTGTATTTGTACATTATCACCAAAGGATGTTTTATAGTTTCCATTGTTATCAAAGTATCTGTTGTATAAAGTATCATTTAGTTTAACTAGTGTTGATAATGGTGTATTATTATTGTCTAATACATAATTATTATCAATATTATCTACTGAATCTACACCTACATATGTTTTTGATGTTAAATAGTTGTTAGATATATTATTATACTTATTATTTCCTATTTCTATTGCATATGTATCAGCAGTAGTTGTTATTTTAGTGTTATTTACTTTATTATTGTTTCCTCCAAGTATTACTCGACGATCTATTGTATTATTATTTATAATATTATAACTTCCAGTTATTTTTATTGCATAACCTTTATTATCATTATTTGCTAGTTTCATATTATTTGATTCAATTACTATATTTCCACTACCACTTGCTGTTATTAAAGCAGGATATACTGTATTTGAACCTAATGTAATAAAAAGATCTGTTGGTGAAACTTTATTAAATGTATTATTAATTATATTAGCATATCGTGTTTTATCAGTTCCATGAGCTATATAAATACCAGTACAATTATCAAATGTATTATTTGTTACATTCAAGGCACTAGATATGGAATAAATATCTGTTTGACGGTTTCCTATAAAGGTACAGTCACGAATATTAGTTTGAAGACCACTTAGTCCATATGGGTTAAAGAAGTCAGCAGCTCCACTATTTACTGCTATTCCACTACCATACTTGAAAGTACTTGCACCACCATATGCACTATTATTTTGTAGTGTACAGTTTGTTATATTCATTATTCTGTCGTTGGTTATTGTTCCCCAACGTGCAAAATTATTTCTAAATATTGAATTTACAATTACTGCTGTACCATTATTATAAATACCTGCACCAAAGTTTCCAGTACTTTCTGATTTTCTATTTTTTTCAAATAATGAATTATTTACAAGTAATGTTGAACCATTGTTGTTTCTAATACCTGCTCCTACTCCTGCACAATTATAGTAGAAGTACATATTATTTACTTCTAGATTTCCATAGTTATCTACTGGTGCTGTTGGATATTTACTTATTGAATCTCCACCATCAACTCCATATACCCATGCATGTTGCATTGTAAAATTAGTGATTGTTATAAGTCCATTTCCTTTTGTTATATTCATAAACCAGTTACCAGTTCCATTATCATATGGATTCCATACTTTTGAGTCACCCCATACTGTTGCTCCACCAACAGTATAATTTACTTCCCCATCAAGTATTGTGTTGTTTATTCCTTCTCCTATGAAGTTTATTTTATGATTTCCAGGTACTGTGAGGTTTGTGTTTCCAACACCTTTATATGTACCATTTAATATGTAGATGTTATATGTTTTATCTGGTGTTGTTTGGTTTATTGCTTTTGCTATTGTTTTAAATGGATTTGTCATTGTTCCTGTGTTATTATCTGAACCCATCTGTGATACATAATAATTTATTATTGTATCTTCTTTTTTTATTGAGTTAGTTGTTTTTAGGGGCATCTTCATTGGTTCTATTGTTAATTTCATTTTGTCACGGCTTTGATTATATAATGAATTTTCACCATATAATGCAGTTATTGTAATATTTCTATTTGCCCATGATTTTGGTATGTTAAATTCTACTGTTTTAACTCCTGTTGTGTTAGTTAATGTTATTGTTTTTCCATTTACTTTCACTGTTATTTTTCCACGAATTACTGGTTTATTATTTTCATCAACAGTTTTAACAGTAATTTGCATTGTACTGTTTGCTATTGTGTTATTTGTGGTAATAGTTGTTTTTGTATTAACTTTGTTTAGTTTGAGTGTAGCATTCATACGTGCTGGATTATATTTATTTGTTCCACCATATACTACATTTATTGTATAATTTTTTGCAGTGTAATTATTTGGTATTTTATATTGTAGTGATGCTTGTCCTAATGTTACATTACTATGTCCTATTGTTTTACTGTTAATTTTAAATGCTACTTTTCCATTTGTTATAGGATTTTTTCCATCATAGAAGTATGATATTATATTAATTATCTCTCCAGGTTTTGCTGTTATATTATCTTGTTTTATTATTGTACCTTTGTATTTAATAGTTCCTGCTTTTATACCAGCTACATATAGATTAATATCATCAAATATAACATCTTTTAATGAACTTGTATCAAGTGTTAATGTATAATTATTTTCTGGACTTAAATATAATCCACTAGTATTTAATAATGGATTATCTGTTGTTATTGGATATTTATATGGTGCTACTCCAAATTTCTCTGCAGGACTATCATAATATTTTCCTTGAAGAATATATGAAAGAGTTACAGTATCATATTGTGTTATAATAGTATCATTTGTTTTACCATTTAATGCTAGAGCAACTGTATTATTAAAATCATTAAGTTTATTTTCCATGAAATAATTATTATTACCTAGTATACCTCCACCATTAACAAAAATACAATGAGATATATTCTTTTGATTAGCATAACATACTAGGTTAATATTTCCATCATTATATCTTGCTAAAACTTTATTGTCTTGGAATAGACAATTATTTATAGTAGCATTACGTGCATTATTTCCCATTAAGGCAATTGCTCCTCCACTAGCTTGAAAATTACCTTTAACAATATTATTAGTAAATATTGAATTAAGGATTAGAGTATTTCCATCATGTTTGTAGATTGCTCCTCCTCGAAGATATTCATAGGGAATTGTTGTTGAAATATTATTATTATCAAATAAACAGTTATAAACTCTAAGATCTGATATGTAAGAGTATATTGCAGCACCTGCACTCCTTCTATGATTATCTATGAATTTTGAATTGTTAACTGTTAAATTACTATTACTACATATTGCATTATATCCATTTTTGAATGTAATATTGTTTATATAGACATTTATTTTTGTGGTGTTAAAGAAAAATATTCCATGTATTTTTTGTCCATTAAGTATTGTTTTATCTTTATCTTCTCCTTGGAATGTTATATGAGATACATTAGTATTTCCTACAACGAGGTTTTCTGTAAATTCATATTCACCATTCTTAAGATTTATTATATAATGTGTTTGGTTATCTCCATTTGTAAATGTGTTATTCCATGTATTTTTTAATGAATTAAAATCTGTTACAGTTTGTTCTTCTGTTTTAATTGTTGTATTGTCTTCTGATTTTAAATTTTTACTTTGTTTTTCTATATTGTCTGTATTTTTAATAGTTTTTGTTTTAATTTCTTTGTTTATATCTGTAGTTGAAATTTCATTTTTTGAATTATCTTTTATTATCGTAGTTTCTTTCTTTTCTAGAGTAAAATCTTTTGTTCTAATAGTATTTTTCTCACTTGCTTTTATTTCTTTAGTGTCTATTTTAGTATTATCTGTTTTGAAGTCTATTGTCTGTTTTTCTATTGAATCAGTCATTGTTGTGTTCGTGTCTGTTGCAGATATAACTGAAAGTCCTAGTAATAATACTATTAGTATTATTGAAGATATTAGTATCTTATTCTTCATTTTAATCATTTTCCTCCATAATTTAAATAAATTTTAAAAATAACTAAGATTTAACTTAGTTGTTACTTAATTT
>NZ_MAIF01000117.1:0-2127 GCF_001729395.1 Methanosphaera sp. A6
TAATACATATAATAAAAAATATGTTATTAGTAATAATAAAGCAACAAAACTTGCATCTATATAACAAATCATATTGTAACATAAACTTATAAGTGCATATAAAATGAAAAATATTGGAATTAATAAGAAAAACAATATACCTTTATGCCATTGCTTTAGATAGAAATAACTAAATCCTGGAAAAAATAACGATAAAATCATTGCTAACTTCATATTTTTAGATGTTTTATTATGATTTTGTGATAATATAGAACCACAGAACCTGCAAATATCATTTTCATCAGGATTTTCATAACCACATAGTTGACATTTCATAACATCACTCTCTTTTATCAAATTCAGTAGCAGTAACCAAGATATTTATAAGATATAATATTATACATGTTGTAAACATGATTAATACTATTGTTTGCTGTTTTAATAATGCATATAATAAAAATGCAAATATGAATAAAAATATTTCTCCAAAGAAGAATAAACATCCTTTTTTAATATCTTTTATATAAAAACAACCCATTCCACATATAAATGAAGAGAATAATATTGCAATAACTTTTCTTTCATTATAATCTTTATTTTGATTAATTGAATTTGAGTTTATATTTTTAAAATAATTGTTGTTACTTGTATTATATTTTTCTTCTAAAAATTTATGATATAACTGTTTTAGGGTATTATTAGACAAATTATCTTCTTGAGTAATGCTATGATTAAATTTAAAATTATCTACATTAGAAAATTCTAATCTTTTAGAACAATGAATACAATATGTATATTCATCAGGATTTTCAAAATTACAATAAATACATTTAACCACAAACATAGCCTCACTTATTTTTAAATAAATAATATATAATTATTATTTTATATATTTTTATAAGAATATAAATAAAATCAGTGAAAATTAGGAAGTTAGTGTTATGATAATAGATAATTTAACTATTGGAAAATATATATCAAGACCAAATCGTTTTACAATCGAATTTAAAGATAAAGATAAAGCAATTACACTGGCCCATTTACATGATCCTGGACGTTTAAAAGAACTATTAATTCCAAATACTGATGTTTTATTGAAATATATTAATACATATAAAGAAACTGGACGTAAAACTAAGTATGATGTTATAGCCATTAAAAATAAAAATAATTGGATCTTACTAAATAGTAGTTATCATAATAAATTAGTGGAAGAATTAATTAATACTAAAGAAATTAATAGTCTTGAAAATTTTCACATAGACAAACCTGAAATTAAATATAAAAATAGTAGAATAGATTTTTTATTGAAGGATGATAAAAACAATCCACTATATTTAGAAGTAAAAGGTTGCACTTTAGTTGAAGATACTACTGCTAAGTTTCCTGATGCTCCTACTAAAAGAGGAAAAAAACACGTGGAAGAACTTATGGAAATTCATGAAAAGGGCATTTTTACTATGGTGTTAATATTAGTTTTACATAATGATGCAGACGAATTTAAGCCAAATTATGACACTGATATTGATTTTAGCCAAACACTCCATGAAGCATATATAAGTGGTGTTAAAATATATCCCTTAAAAATAAATACTGAATTAAAAAATAACAGTATTATTCTAAAAAAAGATAGGATTTTATCAATAAAATTCAAGGAGAGAAATAAATGAAATGTGATAGATGTAACTTTGAAAATCCAGAAAATGAATCGTACTGTATAAATTGTGGTCAGAAATTACCTGAAAAACCAATGGTAACACATATTATTGTTAAATTTTCTAATAAAATCCCTAAAAACAATGAAAACAATAACTATTATTCTGTTACATATAGAGGTCCTGATAATACTGAAATTAACGATACTGCATATGGATGTATTAAAAAGACCATGAAAGATAATAAGAAATTGTTTATTGCCATTATTTTAAATTTAATTGTTGCAGGTACAGGTCATTTATATCTTAAAAGATACTATAGGGGTATAATTTTCTTAATACTTACTATTGGTTTATGTCTTACTTCATTATATAATTCCCAATTTGTTAATTTAGTAATTAGTGCTTATGTAATACAAACAATCGATGTGATTTTTTGTTACTATGAAAGACAATGAGTTTTTAATATAGAAATTATTATTTTATTTTAAAT
>NZ_MAIF01000118.1:0-3035 GCF_001729395.1 Methanosphaera sp. A6
AATTAAATTTATATTTTTCTAAAAATATATATATATATTAGACTTTTTTTCTCATAAAACTAAGTATTACTCACATATAAAATTAAAATATTTTTTAATTTTTAATCCAAATATTTAAATAATATTCTGAATAGAGTATTATACATTATTTTATTATAGATAATTAGAATTACTTGATAATAAAATAAATTTTATATTATATTTTTTTTATGGAAAATATAAGGAGGAAAAATAATGCATATAATGGAAGGTTTTCTGCCACCACTATGGTGTCTAATTTACTACATAATATGTATACCATTTATAGTTTATGGTATAATGCAGATAAGAAAAGTTACTGCAGAAAGTGATGAAGCCATGCCTATGTTAGCATTATCTGGTGCTTTCATGTTTATATTATCATCATTAAAAATGCCATCTGTAACTGGTAGTTGTTCACATCCATGTGGTAATGGATTTGGTGCTGTATTCTTTGGACCGGCAGTAGTAGGAGTTTTATCCGTAATAGTATTAGTATTCCAAGCAGTTATATTAGCACACGGAGGAATAACAACCCTTGGAGCAAACGTGTTATCCATGGGTATTATTGGTCCTTTATGTGGATATGCAGTTTGGTTAGGACTTAGAAAATTAAATGTAAATGATGAAATTGCAATGTTCTTTACAGCATTTGTCGCAGATTTAATGACATATGTGGTAACAGCTATAGAATTATCTTTAGCATTCCCAAAACCAGATTTCTTCACAGCTTTGGTTACTTTCTTAGGAATCTTTGCAGTTACCCAAATACCATTAGCAATAGCTGAAGGTATATTAACAATGGTAATTTACAGATTCATTAAACAACAGAAACCAGATATTCTTGTAAAGTTAAGAGTAATTTCAAAAGAAGAAGCAGGAGTTAACTAAAATGGTTTCAAACACAACAAAAAATATTATCCTACTTTTAATAGTAGGAGTATTGATTGTTCTCCCATTAGCTTATTATAATGGTCATGGTGAAGATGATGGATACTTTGGTGGATCAGATGATGCTGGTGGAGATGCTATAACAGAAAACAACCCAGATTACCAAGTATGGGCTGAACCATTATGGGAACCACCTAGTGGTGAAATTCAAAGTCTTTTATTCTGTTTACAAACAGCAATAGGAGCAATTATAATTGGTTATATTTTTGGTTACTGGAAAGGACAATCAAAAAGAGATTAAGTGTAAAAACATACACTTGTTTTTTCACTTTTTTTTTAGAAAAAAACATTATTAAGAAATTTTTTTTATAAAAATCTATTAAAATATTAGTTTTTCAAAAAATCGGAAGAAATAATTTTTTATAAAGTGGTGAATAAATAATGTCAATATTTGAGGATACATTAGATCATTATGCTTCCCATAATAATTTAGTAGATGTTAATATTTATTACAAACTTTTATTCTCTGTAATTACATTAATTTTAAATTTATTTGCTAATTCACCAATAATGCCATTTATTATATTTATAATAAGTACAATTCTTATTTTATTTAAAGCAAAGATACCATCTAGATTTTATGCAACATTTATGTTAGTACCATTTAGTTTTGCTATAATATCAGTAGTATTTATGGCATTTTTCATTGGTATAGGTCCACATATTTGGGATTTAGGTCTTTTTGGATGGGGAATTACAGCTGATGGTTTAAACAGGGGTGTACTTGTATTTTTCAAAGTAATGGGTGGTGTAGCTGCACTATCATTTCTTATATTAACAACACCTGTTAATAGGTTATTTGCAGTATTTAATGAGTTACATCTTCCAACCGAACTTGTTGATTTGGCAATATTAATGTATAGATACATATTCCTATTTTTAGATGTTACAGAAACAATGTATTACTCTCAAAAAACAAGACTTGGATATAATGGTTATTCAAGTTGGATGAATTGTCTTGCAGCACTAGCTGGTATGGTATTTATAAGAACTTGGGAACAAGGAGAAATGGCATACAAGGCATTAGCTTCAAGAGGATACAATGGAAAATTAAATATGTTCTACCATGGAAGTACAATTCATGACATAACAATTAAACAATGGATTATATTAATAGTATTTGAAGTAATACTAGCATATTCTATATATGTCACAGCATCAATAAATGTGGTACCTTATTTAATACCAGTATAGATAATAAATATTAATAGGATGGATTTTCATGACAACAATATTAGAAACTAAAAACTTAGTATATAACTATCCTGATGGAACAGAAGCTCTAAAAGGAATTGATTTTAAACTTGAAGAAGGAGAAATGATTTCATTATTAGGTCATAATGGTGCAGGTAAAAGTACACTTTTTCTTCATTTCAATGGAATAATTGAACCTACATCTGGTAGTGTTGAAATTGATGGTGAAACACTAAAATATGATAAAAAAAGTTTACTTGCAGCAAGACAAAAAGTTGGAATAGTATTTCAAAATCCAGATGATCAATTATTTGCACCAACAGTACTTGAAGATGTTGCTTTTGGACCAATGAATATGGGTTTATCAGAAGAGGAAGTAAAAACAAGGTCTATGGATGCACTAGAAAAGGTAGGTATGTCTGATTATGCAGAAAAACCACCACATCATTTAAGTGGTGGACAGAAAAAACGTGTAGCTATTGCAGGTATTCTATCAATGAAACCTAAGGTAATGGTTCTAGATGAACCTACAAGTGGTTTAGATCCAAATGGTGCTTCAAGTATAATGCAACTGTTATATGATTTAAATAAGGAAGGAATGACTATTATAATATCAACACACGATGTTGATTTGGTACCATTATATTCTGATGATATTGAAGTAATAGTTGATGGAAAAATAATTAAATCAGGAACATGTAAAGAAATATTTACAGATAAAGAAGTTATTGACGAAGCAGATTTACGCTTACCTTGGATAGGTCAATTATTTGAAAAATTAGATAAAGAACATAACATAACATTTGGTAATGGCTATCCATTAACAGTATCTGATGCATATGATGCATTATTAACAAAATTATAATAAATAT
>NZ_MAIF01000119.1:0-10534 GCF_001729395.1 Methanosphaera sp. A6
AGTATTCTCAATAAGAGATAATGCAAGTTATGAAACAGTAGAAAACTCAATCTTCAAAACAACAAATAACAATGGAAGTAGTACATTAGTACTTGCATGGGCAAACAACTGTACACTTATAAATAACACAATAACAGGTACAGGTAATGTGGGAAATCTCATATATCTTACAACATACAATGTACAAGGACAATCATATACTGATATTACATTAAATAGAGGAAACAGAATTATAAACAACACTGTAAGAGGACCTGTTAACTCTGGTTTATGTTATGGTATTACCTTAAGTGGTGGAGATAACTTTGTAGAAAATAATACAATATATCATCAAGGACAAGGTATCACAACACAATGGATGAGTACAAGCAGTATAGACTGGACTATTGGAGATAACTATGATAGATACACAGGAAACACATATAAAAACAACAAATTATACAATGGATCAAGTTTCACAGCATCATTAAACAGTACAATAGAAAACAATACTTGTAGTGGAACTGTAATCTCTGGAGTAAACAGTACATTAAAAAACAATGCCTTTACAGGAGTTGTGAGTTTACAATCTGGTTCAAATGCAACTGAAAATACTATAACAACCCTAAAAGCATTAGGTAATAATACAATCATTGGAAACAATATTACATTACTTAATATTACAGGTTCAAACGTAGCAATGATAAACAACACGGGAGATAGTTTATATGTAAAAAGTGGATTAACAAATATAACCTCATGTAATGATGATTTTATATTTGTAGAAAATAACCCAAGCATTACTCCATGTAATCACACACATGATACTAATATCAGAAAAAGTAAATCTTTAAAACGTGACGATATTGAATGGTTTGAGGTAACAATTACTAAAGATAATTATTTAGACTATATTCAGTATGAAACAGCGCTTAAAATTTCAATTTTCCTAAAACATCCATATAGTAGAATTTATATAGAAAGTTTACCTACACCTGGATTATATTTGGGAATGGCTAGTAAAAGAATGGCAGGTTATGTGTATGAAATTATTGGAATAAATAATTGTACTTTGAATAATTTCCAAATAAATATAGCTAATAGTATTAACAGTAATATTACTATAGCTAATATGACATTGACTTATAATACTATGTTTGATGATGCATCAAAAATGCTTGCAATAAGTTCTAGAAAAAATTCTAATGTTCTTTTAGAAAATATAACTATTAAAGCAGAATATGAAGATAGTGTTGATAGTGATATTTGTCCAATAAATAGAATATGTGATGATGAAACTAAGGTTACAATAAATAATTGTAATATTACACTAAATGTTAATGAATTTAATAATCCTGCTGAATATACTATATCAGCCATCAACTTGCAAAACAGTAATAATATAATAAGTAACTGTAATATTAATGCAAGTGTACCATCAAATCAAATTAACTGGGATAAGACCAATCATCCTGCAAGTATGGTTATATACGGCCGAGGTTCAAATACAACTTTAAAAAATAATAACATTACAATAACAGAATCACAAGCTCTAGATGACCGCTTTAATACATTATATGGAATTCTTTTATCAAGTAACAATACAGTTGTTAATAATACAATTAATATAACTGGAACAGAATATCTTTATTCAATTCAAGTAAGAGGATCTAATAACAATATTTCAAATAACAACATTAATTTAACTTCACGTAATTACCTCTCTGGTATTATGATAGAAGGTGTTGGTATGAGTAATAACACCATAGCAAATAATAACATCATATTCAATGGTGGTAACAGATCAGGTGATCCTAGTACACATGCTGAAGATTCAGTATATGGTATAAGTATACAGAACTTTGGATATGGAGGTTCTGATTATATACCAGGTTCAGGTAATGTAACAAATAATAAAGTTATTAACAATACAATTACAGGTACTGGATATAATGTATATGCATTTGAACAGTTTGGTGGAGATAACACAACAGTAGTAAATAACACAATCAATTTAACAGCCCATACACCAATGGCTATTGGTATTATTGGAGCATACTCAAATGTAACAGGAAACAACATCATAGTAGATGGTGCAGATAATGCTACATACTCCTCAGCAGACTATCTTAAACCAAGAACAACAGGTATATACTTTGCATATGGACAAGAAAACAATGCAATTAACAATACAATAAACAGCCAAAACAATGCAGGAATAATCATAGACCGTGAAACAAGCGATATAATAAGATATAACACAGTAAAATCATTAAACAACACATATGCAGTAACAGTAACTGGAAATAATCATCAAGTAACAGATAATAGTTTAGTTGCTAAAGAATTATCTGGTGATAATTCAGTACTAGCTACTGGTGAAAATAACACAATTAAAGATAATACTGGAAAAAATATTGAATATGTAAATATCAATGTAGATTCAGCTATTATTGGTACAGTTAACACTCCTATTGCCGTAGTTGTTAATGTTACAACAACTGACGGTTCTAAAGTAGGGGAAGGATTTGTTAGATTAACTGATAATAAAGGTAATATTATTGCTGGAGCAACAGTAGTTGATGGTAGTGCTACAATATACACCACATTTACAACAGCTCGTGCAAGAAACATACAAGTAGATTATGTTGGAACAGATACTTATGCTCCACAAACAGCTACTACCATGATTATTGTTAACAAAGCAAGTGGTAAAGATATGCTTTTCACATTAAATCCAGTAACTGCTAAAATTAATGATACAATATCAATATCTGCTACATTAACAAATATAAATGGTACTGCTATTAATGGTGGAGTTGTAATCTTCAAAGTAAATGGTAGAACATTAAGAGATAATGATGGTAACATAATTTATGCTAAAGTAGTAGATGGTGTAGCTATGATAGATAATTTCATAGTACCAAAAGGATGGGCAAAATCAAGTATTACATTCACTGCTAAATATGGTGGAAATAATGAATATAGCTCTATTATGACAAATGCTACTATGAATATTACAAAATCTGTTGCTAAAGTAGAAATTACATCTAATACAAATGTAGTAGCAGGAAAACCAGCAACATTCTCAGTAAAAGTTACAAGTGATGATAAACCAGTAAATGGTGGAACTGTAATATTTAAAATTAATGGTAAAACATTAAGAGATACTGATGGTAATATTATACAAGCTAATGTTGTAGATGGAGTTGCAACAATCAACTACACAATACCACAAAACATGGCTGCAAAAGAATATAACTTCACATGTGTATTTGGAAACTCATTATATGAACGTAGTGATGTTAACAGTACACTTACTGTTGTTGAAGAAAATTTTATTTAAATTTCTTTAGCCATGATGAGAGAATAGTTTTATCTATTTCTCTCAAATTTTTTAAAAAAATGTTTATTATAGAAATCTTATTTTTTAGAAATTCATATCTATTTTACCTATACAATCATTTTTCATACCCCTTTTATTAATACTTGTTTTATTTAAAAATTTTATATTAACAATTCAATATATATTATAAATAATTAAGATTATGGTCTGGCTTTAAATAGATTAAAAGAAGATGATTTATTATGAGTTTAGAAATTATAGGTGTGGAGAATTTTCCAATTATTGAAGAAAATGATGATTTAGCTAGAATAATATGTGATACACTTAATTATAATAATATTAAGTTAGAAGATGATGATGTTTTAGTTCTTGCAGAGACTGTTGTATCTAAAGCTGAAGGAAATTATGTTAAGATTGAGGATGTTGTTGTTTCAGATAAAGCAAAAGACATTTCTTTAAAATCAGGAAAAGATGCTAAACAATGTCAAATTATTCTTGATAATACTAAAAAAATTATTAGATGTCAAACTGGACTTATTATAACAGAAACCCCTCATGGTTTTATCTGTGCTAATTCTGGAATTGATAATAGTAACTGTAGAGAAGGTTATGTTACACCCCTTCCAGTGGATGCTGATAGAAGTGCAAGATGTATAAAAAAATATCTTGATGAAGTCTTTGATGTGGATGTTAGTGTTATTATCTCTGATACACAGGGCAGACCATGGCGTGTTGGTGCTGTTGGTGTTGCTATTGGTATCAGTGGTATTCATCCTTGTACTGATTTTAGAGGAAGTAGCGATTTGTATGGTCAAGAATTGATGAGTACAATTGAAGGTACTGCTGATGAACTTGCTAGTGCTGCATCCTTAGTTATGGGTCAATCTGATAATGGTATTTGTCTTGTTTTAATTAGAGGTTATGATAATTCCTTAGTAAAATGCGCTATTGATGAGGCAAGTATTATTGAATCTATTCGCGATGAAGAAACTGATGTGTTTAGGTAGTGTTACTATGATTACTGTTTTATCTGGCGGAACTGGTACTCCTAAATTATTACAAGGTATTAAAGAAATTATTAAAGCCAAAGACTTAACTGTTATTGTAAATACTTTGGAAAATAATTATTTTTCTGGAGTTTATGTTAGTGCTGATGTTGATACTGTTATGTACACATTGTGTGATTTAATTAATGACAAAACATGGTATGGACGTGTTGATGATACATTTTATACACATGAAGTATTAGAAGAATTAGGTTTTCATGAAACACTTCGTATTGGTGATAAAGACAGGGCATTAAAAATACAGAAGACTGAATTACTCAAAGAATATTCATTACAAGATGTTGTTAAAATACAGAAGAATGCTCTTGGTATTGAATCTACCATTTTACCAATGAGCAATACACAACCCCATGTTACTATTGACACTGATGAGGGTATGCTGTCATTTCATGACTTTCTAATTACACGCCAATCAAAACCTCATGTAAATGATGTTATATATTCTCCTGTTGAAGCTGCTGATGGTGTTATTGAATCTATTGAAAATAGTGATACTGTAATAATTGGACCTTCAAATCCTATAACATCCATTAATCCAATAATCAATATGCCTGGTGTGAAAAAAGCTTTGAAAAATGTTTATGTTACAAGTGTATCTCCATTTATAAGTAATAATGCTATTAGTGGTCCTGCTAGTAAATTTATGATGGCAAAAGGATACAGTAATGATTGTGTTGGAGTAGCTTCAATTTATAAAGATTTTCTTAATCATTATATAATAAATAATACAGATGACAAATATAAACATATTATAGAAAATGAAATACCTAAAGTATCATTAGAGAATATAATTTTAAAAACAATGGAAGATAAAATCAAACTAGCAAAAATGATACTTGAATAAATAATTATAATTTAAATTCATATATTGAAGTAAAAAATTGGAGAAAATTTTTTTAAAGAATAATAAAAGTGATTGAATGATACAAGTTACATTAATACAAATAGATAATTATGGGCCTTGGACAGTTACACCAGGACCAAGAGCAGAACCAGATTTACAAACATTACAATCAAGATTATATGGAGATTTAGAACGCGAATTTGGTGCACATGGAGCAATAGTATTTTTTAATAGATTTGATAATCTTATTGCAATAAGTAATGGTATGGATTATGATGATCATCTACTTATTCAACAATCTATAAGAAATAGATATCCTATCACTATAAGTATGGGGGTAGGTACAGCAGATACTGCATATGAAGCTCAAAAAATCGCTACTAAGATGATTCAAAATGGTGGTGGAGCTCAAAGTGCTAATAGATGTGAAGTTTTAAATATTGATTCATTAGCAGATGATGATAATAGTCTTGTCCAAATTGCCCATATTGATATTAATGATATAACAAATACATTAACTGATATTGAAACTGCCTTTGATACATCTATAAAGGTATATGAAGTACTTCTTGCATTGATGGATGAACTTGCAAAAATTGGAGGTATGTGTTTTTTCATAGGTGGAGATAATTATATGGCTCCTACTAATGGAATATCTAAAGATCAATTACGAGAGGCTCTAAAAGTTGTTGATAAAAAAACTGGTGTTACCTTAAAAGCAGGAATTGGTGTTGCAAAACAGGCAGGACGTGCTGCTGATTTAGCAGACATTGGATTAGAGGATATTAGAGCAGAACTTGTAGATGATTCTGTCTTGTTATTTAATGATTTAGATGAATATTAATAACCATCCTTTTTTTTATTTTTATGAAAACTATTTTTTATTAAAATTATACTAAAATAAATGTTTATGTGAGAGGTTATTATTATGAATGTATTATCTGCTATGGCTGGAATCTGTGATGGTGAGTTTTGTAAGAAATTTACTAAAGAAAATATTGATATTATAACTTTAGGTGGATATAATTCAGATTTAGAAACAGATACTGCAGGTATTGAAAACACAAAAAATAATAGGCAAGAATTTATAATTAAACCCACTGAATTATCTTCCCACATATCAAAACAAGTAGAAATAATCAGAAACTACAATCCATCATGGCAAGGTTTAATTAGTGTTAATTTAAGAGGTATAAAACCAGAATCATTTAGAGTAGTTAAGAACAACAAAAATATTGATATTTTAGAAATAAATGCTCATTGTAGACAAGAGGCTGTTGTAAAAGCAGGTGCTGGAGAAGGTCTTCTTAAGGATAAGAAGAGACTAAGTCAAGTATTAGATGAGGTTTCATCGTATGATATGGATGTTAGTGTGAAGATACGTGCAAATGTATGTGGTGTTGATACTTTAGAAATCACTAAATTAATAGAATCATATAATATAGACTATATTCACTTAGATGCTACAAATCCTGGAATTATGGAAGCTGATTATGAAATTATAGAAGAAGTTAGTAACAACACAGAGATACATTTAATTGGAAATAATAGTGTTACAACACATGATGATTATATGAAAATGATAAATAGTGGAGCTGATAGTGTTTCTGTTGCAAGAGCTGCACTTAATGGAAATATCCAAGATATTTTTTATTAAATATGAAAAATTAATTATTTATGAAAACCATAAGTATTATTAATATAAAATAATTATACTAAGAAAATATCTTTTTAAATAATAATTAAATGTAATAATTAAAAGTAAGGAGTGATTATAATGGGATGGGATGATGCACCAGCTCATGTATGTAGAGGAGGAGATATAAGAGGATTGGCATTTTGTTGTCCTCCAGTTAAACCTTGTCCTGTACATACTAAACTAGCAGAGGTAGGTTTAAGTCCTCAGGAATTTGTGAATATTAAGGAAGAATTTGGTAAAAAAACAGAGTTAGGTAAAGGTACTGGAACATGTTTTGGATCTTTAATCTGGTGTTGTAAAGCTTCAAAACCATGTCCACTAAGGGATTCTGTACTTCAATCAATAGGTATGTCACATGATACCTATATGACATTAAAAAAGGAATTGGCCAACGAGATTGTTAAACATTCAAATGTTAATGAAATAACATATTCTGATAAAGACATAAGTACTCTTGCTGAAACATTTAATATTACCATTGATGAAGCAAGAAATGCTTTAACTGAAGCTGGTAATGATTTAAAAACAGCAATTAAAAATCTTAGATTAAAAAGTTTATAATTCTATAAACTTTCTATTTATTACTATTTTTTTATGAATCCTTGAAGGTATTGTATTATGACAGTTACATCATTGTTTTTAGATATGGAAGAGAAAAATGTGTTAATTGTAGGTACTGGCCAAGTTGGTATTAGAAGAGCACGTCGATTTTTAGATGCTGGTGCTTATGTTTCTATTATAACACATGGAATTGATTATGATATAAAAGAGGAATTTATAAATAAGGGCGCTGTATTCTATAGTGATAATGCTTTAGATGAATTAATTAAAAAATGTGATTTAGTAGTTGTTGCTACTGATAATATGGAATTAAACAGGGAAATTTCTCTTAAAGCTCATGATAAATTAGTAAATTGTGCTAGTGATATTTCTTTAAGTAATGTTATTGTTCCATCAACATTTAATATTGGTTCTGTTACTATTTCATTATATACTAATTCAAAAAGTCCTCTTATGGCCAAACAGTTACGTAAAAAGATACAGAGTATTATAACTGAAACTGATATTTTATTTATAGAATTACAAGAGTATGTTAGATATCTACTAAAAAAACATGTTTCATCACAGGATGATAGAAAAGAATTTATGATACATGTTAATGAAGATGAAATTGTGCAGAAATTAATTGAAGAAGGAAAATTAGATGAGGCTAAAAAATATGTTAAATGCCTCATAGAAAAGATAAACTAAATTTTAATATAAATATTAGTATTATTAAGTAAATAAATAGTATAAGTAATTAATATATGGTAATGAAATTAGATAAATGTATTTTAATTAAATATGAGTATGTGAAGCTTATTTGAATGATACATTGAAATAAAAATCTAATAAGGGGATTGTGAATGTTAGTTAATATTCGTATAGATTTTAAAATAGCAGATATAGAAACAATGGAAAAATCATATGCTAAACTAGATATGATAAACGCTGAATTACATGAGAAATTAGATATTTTAGAAGAAGTTACACTAAAAACATGTAATAGATATGAAATTTATCTTCTAATTGATGAAGAAGTTAATATTCCCACAACTACTTTTATTGTTGAAAAGAATGATATGGCTATAAATCATTTGTTAAGATTAGCCTCTGGACTTGAATCAATGATTATGGGTGAAGATCAAATATTAGGACAAATAAAAACTGCCCGTAAAAATGCCATAAAAAATAAGACTATTGGCCCAAAGCTTGAGAAGGTTTTTACAAAGGCTATACATGTTGGTCAGACCATACGTAAAAATACCCATATAAATGAAGGTGGTGTATCTGTAGGTAGTGGTGCTGTAGAACTTATTGAAGAAAAGTATGGTTCATTGAAAGGAAAAAATGTTCTTATAATTGGTGCTGGAGAAATGGGTACTGTTGTTTCTAAGGCTTTGCTTGAAAAAGAAACAAATACAATAGTTGTTGCTAATAGAACATATGATAAGGCAAGACAGTTAGCTCAAGAATTAGATGGTGAAGCTATAAAATTTGATGAAATGAATAATGAACTTGTAAATATTGATATTGTAATTAGTTCTACTGGTGCTCCTCATAGTATAATAAGTAAAGAACGTATAGCATTTTTACCTGAAGAACATTTACATGACATGATTATGTTAGATTTAGCTAACCCTCATGATATTGAAAATGATGTTCAGGAATTAGGTGTTAAATTATATAACCTTGATGATTTAAGATATGTTACTGATAAAAATAAGGAACGTCGTAACAAGGAAGCTATTAAGGCTGAGGCTATTATTGAAGATGAAACCCTTCTTCTTAAAGAATCTTTAAAACAAATGGAAATAACTCCGATTTTATCTTCATTAAATATTGAAGCTGAAAAAATTAGAAAACAAGAACTTGATAAAACATTACACATGCTTGATTTAGATAAAAAATCATCTAAAAAGGTAGATTATTTAACAAGAAGTATTACTGATAAACTATTATATAATATAATTAACAATTTAAAAGAAGCAGCTGCTAATAATGATAAAGACACTATTAGAAATGCTAAAAAAATACTCCTTGAATATAACTAACCAATAGGATTTCCCTATTTCTTTTTTTAAAAATATTTGAAAAAATATTATTAAATTTAATGCATGTCTGATAGTTGTTTTCCACCCACTCCAACATTATCCATTGGATTTTCATATATAGATATGGTTATTGCTTGTTCTGGCAAGTTATAACATTCTGATGCTACTTTTGTTATTTTTTCAATTAATTCCTTTTTTTGTTCTTTACTTGCTTTAGGTCCTTCTATTGTTATTATTGGCATTATATCACCTTATGTTCATTTTATAAAATATCTTAGTTTTAATATATATAGTTAAATATTTGTTAATATATAACATTAATGATTTAGAAAAAATAATAGTAAAACATAATACTTATTAAATAATATAATAATAATTATATTCTCAAAAAGAGTAATAATTATAGAAGGAATGAATATGTACAAAAAAATATTATTACCTACAGATGGTTCAAAAAATTCAGAAAAAGCTATTGAACATGCATTACGTATAGCTGAACTTGAAGATTCAGAAATTATTATACTCAATGTAGTTGATAGTGTTTATTTAACAGGACTTCCAGAGGAAGATTTAATTACTAAATCTGAACTTATCTTAGAAGAGGAAAGTCAAAAAATAATCAACCATGTGAAATCCATTATTGAAAATATGGAAGAAGAAAAAGGATTTAAAATAGATCATGTTAAATTAACACCTAGAACAGAAGAAGGTAATGCAGCAGATGTTATCTTAAAATTATCTGAAAAAGAAGATGTTGATTTAATTGTTATAGCAAGTAGTGGTAAACACATGCTTGACAGATTTTTATTAGGTAGTGTGACTGAGAAAACTGTAAGACATTCAACAGTCCCTATTCTTGTCATTCCAAATAAATAATTAGAATGAATTTCTTTTTTTTATTTTTTTTAGATTATAATTATTATAACTTAGATACTTATTAGTTATAACTTAGTTTATTAATAATATATAAGTTTTTAGAAATAAGTTATAATTAACTAAAGTATA
>NZ_MAIF01000120.1:0-7808 GCF_001729395.1 Methanosphaera sp. A6
TTAATTTAAAAAAATAATAATTCTATTATTAAAAAGAATAAAAGGATTTAATTCTCTTTTTTTTCTTTTATCTTCTTAACAATAAGATTAGTTTCTGTGGAAACTAATGAAAATGATTCAATATCTCTATATAAAACACAACCTGCATTTATAAAGGAACCATTACCAATTTTCACACCAGGATTAACACTAGTATTAATTCCTGTTTTCACATCGTCACCAAAGATAGCTCCAAGTTTTCTACGACCAGAATCAATTCTATTGCCCTTTACAGTAACTTGCACATGTTTATCATCAAAACGTAAGTTAGCAAGATTAGTACCTGCACCAAGATTACAATTTACACCAATAACTGAATCTCCAACATATGATAAATGATTAACATTAGTTCCATCCATAATAATACTATTTTTAATTTCAACAGCATTACCAACATCTATATCGTTACATAAACATGCATATGGTCTAAGATAAGTGTTAGGTCCAACATCACAGTTTTCACCAATAAATACAGGACCTTGAATATAACAACCCGATCTAATGATACTACCTTTACCAAGATGTACTGGACCATGAATAGTTACATTATCTTCAATTTCGCCCTCAATACTATCGTCCATTTTTTCAAGGAAATCCTGATTACATTCTAATAATTCCCATGGTCTTCCAACATCCATCCATTTTTCATTAGAAATAAGACCTAATATTTCCCATCCTTCAGATAATTCTATATCTAATGAATCAGTAATTTCATATTCTCCACGTTTGGATAACTCAGTTTTTCTTATAGCATCAAATATTTCTGGACTAAATAAATAAATTCCTGCATTAGCAAGATTACTTGGAGCATCTTCAACTGAAGGTTTTTCAATAATCTCTGTTATTTTACCATTTTCTGTTGAAACAATACCATAACTTGATGGATCATCTACTTCAATTAATGTTAATACAGATTTTACATTGTTACTAGTTCTAGTTGCATATTTTTCAATTAAATTTCTGATAAGATCGTAACTTACAATTATATCCCCATTTAAAACTATGAAACTTTCATCAATATATTCTTCAGCACTACCTATGGCATGGGCAGTTCCTAACTGGCCCTCTTGCACAGCATAAGTAATATTTACTCCATATTCACTTCCATCACCAAAATAATCTTCAATAACTTCTTTTTTATAGCCTACAACGAGAGTAATGTCTTTTATTCCAGCATCTCTTAATGATTCAATATTATATTGTATTAATGGTTTTCCACCAGTTATAAGCATTGTTTTAGGTCGTGTTGTTGTTAAAGGACGCATTCTTGTTCCTTCACCTGCAGTTAAAATTATAGCTTTCATTAGTATTCCTCTGTTTTATATTAGTATATTTAAAATATTAGTAATACATTTTTAATATAGTTTAATGAATACTATTTTTAATCAATGATATAAAATAAGTTGTATATATGGTTTTTTTTTAAAAATAGAGAAAAAAGGAGGTGAATTATATGATGTTGTTTAGGAATTCATTGGATATTTTTTCAATACTATTAAGATGTTCCTGAGTTTTACCTTCAGCAGTAATTCTAATGTATGGTTCAGTTCCAGAAGGTCTTATTAAAACCCAACTATCATCTTCAAAGGAAATACGAACACCATCAATTGTAAGAATTTCTTTAACATCATCAAATTCCTCTTCAAATTTCTCTTCAACAATACTCATAACAGTTTTCTTTTTACTATTTTCACAAGTAACTTTTTGTCTTATAGTAGGATAATTTTCAATAGCATCTAATTGCTTTGATAACTTACCATTTTTCTGTATTGTTCTAACTATTCTTAAACCAGAAAGAAGTCCATCTGGACACATACAGAAATCAGGATGTAACCATGTACCAGAAGGTTCTCCACCAAATGTTCCTTTATTTTTATTTATAGATTCAGCTACGTGAACATCACCAACAGGTGTTCTAAGAACATTTCCACCGATTTTTTGCATCTGAATATCTAAACAAGCTGAAGCATCAACTGTGGTTACAACAGTACCACCAAACTCTTTTGCCATAATAGTAAGTAATTTATCAAAATCAGATAAATTTCCATTTTCATCCACAGCAATCATTCTATCAGCATCCCCATCATGGGCTAAACCCACATCAGCATTTAATGCTTTCACTGTTTTCATTAATTCTCCTAAGTTAGCCTCATTTGGTTCTGGTCTACGTCCTGGGAACGATCCATCAGGTTGTGCATTAAGTGTAATCACATTCATACCAGCTCTTCTTAAAGCTTCTGGGGATAAATAAGAACCTGCACCACATGCACAGTCAACAACAACTTTCAATGGTTTTAAAGGATTAATTCCAGATTTAGCAACGATATCATCGATATATTTATCTTTGAATGAACTAATATCGTATTCTTTTCCAATTTCATTCCATTTAACAATATTAAAATCTTTTTCATAGACTAATTTTTCAATTGTTCTTTCTTGGTCTTGTTTATATGCTAATCCATCACTGTTCCATAGTTTAATTCCATTGTATTGTGAAGGATTATGTGAAGCTGTTATCATAATTCCTGCATCAGCTTCTTTTTTTAAGGTTGCATATCCTACAACTGGTGTTGGAACCATACCAAGAAGTAATACATCACATCCTGATTGTTGTAATCCTGCAGACATTACATTCTCAATGATTTTACCAGAAGTTCTTGTATCTCTTCCTATTACAACTTTCTTATTTTTTCCACCAATATATTTAGCTAAAGCTCTAGCAACATCTAATGCTAGTTCTAATGTAATTTCTTCCTGATATTTTCCTCTAATTCCTGAGGTTCCAAATAGTTTTGGTATGCTTTTCATATATTATAACTCCTTATATCTGTTAACATATTTATCATTTAATCTTTAAAAGAATAGTTGTTAATTTCATAGTTTAATATTTTCTTATTTACATATACATAAATCTATTTTATAGAAAGATAGGTTATTAATAATAATTTAGAAAGTTATATTCTTTTATTTATTATTTTAAAAGAATATGCTATAAATAAGTTTAAAAAAAAATAAAATAAGTTAGATAAAATTTTATCTAAACTTATGCTCCGAATTTTTGTGTTACATTCATAAGATCTCTGATTATGTATAGAACATCAGTTCCTCTAATACGGCATAATCCACCTTTTGCAGCAGCTCTTTCACCATATTCTTTTACATCATCAACTCTTAATCCAGGTGCTTTTATAAATACTGGTACAGGATCTCCACTATGATCTTTCACACTTACTGGTGTTGAATGGTCTGCTGTAACAAATAATACAATATCATCCATGTCTTTTAAGTCAGCCATTATGTTATCTACTTTTTCTATAAAGTCTCTTTTACCAAAAATATCTCCATCATGTCCTGCTTCATCAGCACCATCAACATTTACTAATATAAAGTCATATTTATTACTTTTTATAGTATCAACGATGTATTTGTGTACACTATCAATATCAGTGTCAATTCCACCAGTTGCTCCAGGAATATCTATAGTATCCATTCCAGCAATTTTAGCTATACCTTTAATAAGTCCAGTTTCAGCTACACATACACCTTTAAGTCCATATAATTCTTCAAATGGTGTTACATGTGGAACTGCTCCAACTCCTCTTGGTAATATAATATTTGCTGGATTTTCACCATTTTCAATTCTTTCTATGTTTACTGGATGATCTTTTAATAATTCATATGATTGTTCTACGAATTTATTTACTATATCTGCTGTGAATTTTGCTTCTTCTGAATCATCTAATGGTTTTACAGTTTTTGGTTTGTTTCCTTCATGTTTAGGATCAGCATCTGTAATCTTATCAGATAAACCGTTTCCTCTTAGAACAAGAACACCTCTATGTCCATCAGATTCTTTAAAGATTACTTCAACATCATCTAATTTTACTTCATTGTTAATTACTTCAGCAAGTTTATCAGTTCCACTTTGGATTCTTCCTGCTCTTCTATCTGTTATGATAAGGTTTTCATCTGCTGTTGAAAAGTTACATCTAAATGCAATGTCTCCAGGTTTAACTTCAACATTAATACCTGCTGCTTCAAAAGGTCCACGTCCTGTATAAACTTCATAAGGATCGTATCCAAGTAATGTTAAGTGTGCTGTATCACTACCGGGTCTTACTCCTGGACGAATTGTATCCATAATTCCAGTTATACCTTCTTCAACCATTTTGTCCATAGCTGGAGTTCTTGCATTTTCAAGGGGAGTTTTGTCTCCAAGTTCTTTCACTGGGCGATCTCCCATTCCATCTATTACAAATATAATTCCTTTCATTTTTTTATGCTCCGATTGTTATTATAATGATACCAACTAATGCTCCAATTATTGTGGCAGTTAAATTAACATGTTCATTGTTAAAGAGTCCATTACGCTCTAATGTTGCACCAAGAAGACTATCTGCAAAACAACCAACCATTCCGGCCACAATTGCTATGCAGATACTGTGGGTAATGTCTGGAGATACATTTACTATAAAAGCTGAAACTCCTATTATTAAAGCTCCAATTAATCCTGCTACTGTTCCAAGTACTGAGATTCCACCATCGGTTCCAGGTTTTACTCTCTCTTTACTCGTGATTAATATAGGTTTACTCAATACTCCTATTTCACTTGCTAATGTATCGGCTGTTGCTGTTGAAATAGCTCCAATAAATCCAGCATAATTTCCAAATATTGCCATAATTACTGAGATAATTCCGTTTGAAACAACATTTTTAACGGTACGTTTTTCATGTATAATTCCAATACTTATTTTATAGTTCTTTTTGAATTTTGTAAAGGCAGAACCTAATAAAAGAAATAGTAAAAGTATTGCTAACCAGTTAAAACCTCTGGATATCACAATAAATATTCCAATAATTGTAACAAAAAATGAGCCTAGAAAATCAAGTGCACCACTTAAGTATACTATGATTCCGAGTATTACACAAATTATAAGGAATATTAATTGTATCATATTATATGATATTGTGTTTTATTAATATAATATCTTTGTATAAAAAAAAAGAAAATTGGAGTGGATTAAAAAAAAATTAATAGTTTAGTTATTTTAAAACTAATTTAATTTAATATTCTGGATTTGATAGTTTCTACTTTTTTAAGTGGATATATTTTTTTAGCTTCATGATATATGCTTGAAGCAAATTTACCAGAGATTATTTCTTTAACTAATTCTTCAGTAGTTTTTTCTGCAGCACTTTCAATAATCATGTTTTGCATAGTTTCTCTGATAAGTTTTTGTTGTGATGATTTTGCTCTTTTTACAGTTATTGCTAACATGTGAACATTGATTTTTTTACCATCTTTTGTAGTTGCATCAGTTATTGTGTCGATACGACTGGTTCCTCTTCTAATCATACTACGTACATAATCTGTTGTTACTTTGTGTCCTGTAAATACTGTGTGAGCTACTTCTCCACTTACATGATCTACTTCAAAGAATAATTTTACATATTGTCTACTGAAATCTCCAGTAATTTCACGCATTGATGTTTCAATTTTACGACCAACAAGCATTTCAGGTTCTCTTGCAGGACTTGTTCCAAGGCTTGCATCATCAAATTCTTGTGGTGCTAATATTTCATACCAAATTTTTTCTTTCCATGTGTCACGTACTCGTCTTCTTGCTTTTGCCATTCTTTCACAATCTCCTTATATCTTTTAATGAATTTTTATTAAGTTTTTTAATTATTTTTAGAATAAATCTACACTTTTCAATGATTTATACTCTAAAAGAAATGTTATATTATTATAACAAATGTATTGGTGGTTATTTTTTTATATTAAATTAGTTAGTAACAGTTTAATCTATTAATTTGAAATAGTTCCGTCAGGTTTTGTGATATATAAAACAAATTTTAGTTGTTTTTTTATAGAAGATTTTAGATACTCATGACAACAGTCATAATCTTCTATAATAATCTCTATGACTTAGATTATAAAATACCATAAACCTAGTCTATATCTTAATTTATTATTATATTTTTTATTTAATATATAGTTAGTGAAAAATAGCCATATTTAGTAACAAAAAAATATTAATTTTTATTTATAAAAAAAGTTTTTAGAGGGAAAGTATTATGATTAATATTTTTTTTTTAGATTGATCTTTTTTCATTAAAAAGTTCATCTAATTCATAATCCCATATATTTGTATTTCCTTCTGATTTTCTTTTAGTTATTTCATCATCCACAGTTTTAAATAATTCTTCAAGTGAAGATGTATCCTGGTTTTGTCTAAGATCAAATGATTCTATTTTTCTAGATTGGGAATTTTTAAGAATATCTAAGTAATCAAGGGTAATATCATATGGTTTAGTGTAGAGTCTGGTGTTGTTATTTTGACTTCCAGGTAATGATAGTATCTGTGAAAATGGTTCTATTTGTGAATAGATAAGTGTTTTAACTCCTGTATAATTTTCTATAAATTTATAGAAGTAATAATAAGTTAATGTAGGATTTTTTAATTTCATTTCACTTTCTGTAAATACATATAAGTAGCATTCATTATATCCATTGAATAAAACCCATGATTTAATATTAAATAATTCTTCTATTGCATCATATACTTTCCTTACATCTTCAAAAATTTCCTTGTTATTTCCTAAATTTAATGTTCTACGAGTAAACATGAATTTCTGAACATCTGTTAATTCCTTAGTTTCTTCTTTTATTATATCTGTATTTTGTATAAATCTAAATAAAATACAATTTTTCTTAGAATATTTTTCATATGGAGTATTATCTTGAGGATCCCATTTTATTGCAAGTTCATCTGAATCATAATCATAAAGACTAATGTAAAATTCTTTTTTAGGATAATTTTCTTCACACATTTGCCTTAGTTGGGCTAGTGATTTAATTGGATAATTTTCATATCCCTCATTAGGAGTACCTATTGTTAGAATTTTATTGAATGTAGTACCATATAATGATTCATATAACTCAAACCATTTCTCATCTAATTTCATATGATTACTCTCCCATGGTTATTGTTGAATAAAAATCTATTAAATTTTAATTTTTCTTAATATTTTTACTATAGTTCTTTTATTGGATTATATATACTTAATATTTACTCATTCATCATTAAAGTTCATTTAAGTTTTTATCTATTAATCTTAATTGGAAAATGAGTTATTTAAATTTTAAGAAAAAGTTGGGAGGGAGATGATTCATTCTATTGTTTTAAGGTAACTTAATATTGTTCTTATTAGTTTCAATTTTTATGAATTTATCTAATAAGTCTTCAGTATTACCTTCATCTTCTAGGATTTTAATACCTCTTTTTTTAACCTCTGTTTTTGCAACAAGACCTATTTTTTCACATATTAATATGTCACAACCATCTATAGCATCTGCAGATTTTTCCCATTCTTCACTATTTTTATCATGACTTTTTGAGGAGAAAATTACATCTTTGTAAGCAACATTATGAGTTTGCTCATCATAATCATATATTATAAAATATTCACATATACCAAAATGTTCAACTTTTTTTCCATTTTCTTTAACAGCTATTGCAATTTTCTTCATCTAATAATTCCTCTTTATATCGTTATATTATAGTTTATTAGTTCTCTTTTTAATATTTTTTTGAATTTAGTATAATTCCATAGAAATTGAATATAAAATGAGTTCTTAAGGAATTATTATTAACAGACATAGTTACTTACCTAATTTATATATTAAATCATGAATTATTAAAGTATCTATTTTTTCATGAATTTTAACTATTTAAATGACTGATTTTACATTCAAAAATCTAAAA
>NZ_MAIF01000121.1:0-7545 GCF_001729395.1 Methanosphaera sp. A6
AAGACCCAGCAACTGGAAAGCCACGGTTTAGGATAAGAAAATATTTTTCTTGAACCTAACATATTTTCAATATCTTTTCCAGCAGTTTTTGCAGTTCCAACACCACTTAATATAGTGGTAGGTGTTGATAATTTTGGTTCATTAATAAAAGCTTTAAGTGAAGGTACAGAATCTCCATTTTTCCCAAAATAAATCCTATCTTCTCCTATTAATTCTAACATTTCTTCTTCACTTACTCTCCATTGTCTGGTAAATATTTTTCCGGAAGGTGTGGTGATTGAATAATAATTAGGACTATCTTTATTGGATTTTTCTTCTGTTGATGAAATAATTGCTTGTTTGTATGGTCCTCTAGGATCGTTATCAGGATTATCATACTCATTTTTATAATTTCTTTCTTCGATAAATTTATTAAAGTATGTTTTATTTTTATTTTTATAACAAATTAACACGTATTCATGTTCTAATCGTACCCTATATGTTATTTTCATTTTTCCAGAATCGTTATCAACTTTTTGCCAGATTAAGTTATCTATATTTTCTTCACCAAATATTTCTTTACACATGACAATTAAATTAGAAAATTCATTATCATCAATACTTATTAATAATACGCCCTCTTCTGATAATAAGTTTCTTGCTAATCGAAGTAATGGATAAATCATATTCATCCAGTTTGTATGGTATCGTCCAGAACTATTGGGATTAGATTGAAATTTTCCTCTTTCTTCTTCTTTCTCTATATATTCAGTTTCATTTTCTTGAAAATTATCTTTGTATATAAAAGAGTCATTACCTGTATTATAAGGAGGATCAATGTACATCATTTTAATTTTACTTTGATAAGATTTTTGAAGTAATTTTAAAACTTCTAAATTATCACCTTCTATATATAAATTTTCAGTGGTATTCCAATTTTTACTATTATTTTTGTCTGGTCTTAAAGTACAATGTGATGGTTTTTGAAACTCTCTAATAGCATCATGTTTACCATTCCATGTAAATTCATATTTTTCATCTTCATCATCTATTTCATCACCTAAAACCTCTTTAAGTTTATAAAAATCTATTTTACCTTCAGTAACAATTTCAGGGAATAATTGCTTTAATTGTTCTATATTGTTTTGGACAATATCTTCTGATTCTAAATTTAATTTCGTGATTTCCATAATAGTCACCTATAATCTATTGATTAATTCTACTTTTTCTTTTTCATATTCATTAATTTGTATATTTAATTCCACTACTTCATTGAAATTAATATCTTTTTTGATTTGGGTTTTTAATTCTTTAATATTATTCTCTATTTCATCTATTTCTTTCAAAATTTTCTTTTTTTCATCTATGAACGTTCCAGTTTTTTCATTTTTTAAGATGTAAGATCTATAGTTTATTAATGCATTATACACGTCATTGTATAATGTATAAAAGTTCATATTGTTCAGATTTTCTAGTTTTAAATCATTCATTAGTTTTTCTGTTTTTTTATTTATCTGATTAAAATTTATCCATCCTGTTTTTATCATTTCTTCTTCATATGTAAATATTGAGTAATCTGAGCCGTGTTTTTTTACATGTGCAGCATAAATATTTACTTCATTTTTATATCTGAAGAATAGTAAAGAGGGGTGTGGCATTGTTCTAAAGAGGATATCTGCTATTCTCTTTATTTTTTGTTTTTTTCTTAATTGTATTTCCACAATTTCGACTTCTAAGTATTCTCGTATTTCATCAACATAGAAAGGTATGTTAAGATCTTCTTTTGTGAATGCGTATTTCCATGTTATTAGTTCTATATTTTGTTCTATTATTTTTTTATCTCTTGTTTTCAAATCACCATTTTCATAAATTAATGTTTTATGAATTTTCCGATTATCTAGACATTCATCAGGATAATTCAGCAAATCTTTGTATAGATCCATAGATATCACATCAATATTAAGAATGTTATTAATTCATAATTTTCTAATCCATTAATATCTTTTTTTGTGCGCGTTGTTGGTCCTCTTCTGAATAGGCTTTTTACTCCTACTTCTTCTGTTTTTCCTTGCGTATTTTCTATGGCTAGTCGTAATAGTTCTGAATATTTATCCATTTTTATACCATTTCTGGTTTCTTTGTTGAATATTTGTACTAGGTCCTGATATACTTCTGTTTTACCTGAGCATAGTTTTTTATAGTAGTCCATTATTTTTTTAGATTGCGTGTAATTGTATTCTACTGTTTTGTCTTCTGTGATGTATGTTAAATAGTATGGGCTTAATGGGTTTTCTTGGTTTGTTGTTTTTGTTTCTTTTAGTAGGAATATCACTCCTTTTTGTAGTTCATTTTCTAGTTCTGACGGTATTTTTACAATAGAGTAGGTTCCGTTTGGTGTTTTTTCTAGTTCTTTTTCATTTTTGTCTTTGTATTCCATTAATTCTATTTTGAAGTCGTTGAAGGTTAAGTCTGTTATTGAGATTCCACCGCTTATGTCTTCTAGTTCTATTACTTGGTCTTGTAGTTGTTGTAGTTGTTTTCGTCTGTATTCTAGTTCATGTTTTTTGTTTTTATCTAGTAAGTTTTCGTCTCCTGTTGCTGAAACGTTTACCATTACCATACGATTTTCTACTCTTTCTTTTAAATCTATGTATTCGTCTAGTTCTAAGTCTGGCCAGAAGTTTACTAGTTGTATTTCTTTGTTTGCTGAACCTATACGGTCGATTCTTCCGAATCTTTGTATGATTCTTACAGGATTCCAATGTATGTCATAGTTTATTAAGTAATCACAGTCTTGTAAGTTTTGCCCTTCACTGATACAGTCAGTAGCGATTAGTATGTCTATTTCTTCTGTTTTTTCTGGTTCTATTTTTTCTCTTTCTTTGGATTTTGGTGAGAAATTTAATAGTACATCGTTTATATCATTTGCAGATACTTTTTTCATTGTAGTTTTATTTTTATGTCCTCCTGTTACTAATGCTGTGTTTAGATTGTATTTTTCTTTTATTTCTTTATGAAGGTTGTCATATAGGTATTCTGCCGTATTTGCGTATGTTGTGAATATGATTATTTTCTTATTGTCTTTGTTTATGGGGTTGTTAATTTTCTCGTCTATTTTTTGTTTTAAGTTGTGTAATTTTTGGTCACGTTGGGCTGTTATTTGTTCTGCATCTTTTAATAATTCTTCTAGTTGTTGTTTGTCTGTTTCTAGGTCTTTTTTCCATCGTATTAAATCCATATCTTGTAATTTAATGGTTTTTGTTTTATTTTGTCCAAAACTATATTCTTCATATTCTTCTTCAGAGTCCAACAAATCTTCATCAATTCCACTAACATAATTGACACTGTTTGTTGTTAACGTTAAGCAGTAGTTTATTTTGTTAAGCGTTTTTTGTACAGTTTTCTTGAATGAGTATATTGAACTTTCCAGACGTTTTAGTAGACTGGTTCTCATAAGATGGACAATATTCGTGTCACGATCTAATTGGGTGAATGTTGAAGTTCCACCTTTAACTTCTTGGTCAAGTATTTCTGTATATTCTTGTATTTTGTTTGGTAGGATGTATTTAACTGGTGAATATACACTTAAATTTAGGTTATTGATTATAGCATCAATTTCTTTGATTGAAGGGAATTCATTTTTGATGTCAATTTCTGATCTTACATTTTCTGGTTCTAGTTTTGTTGGAAATGTTCCTATTTCTTTATCATCATAATATTTTAAGATATGTTTACGGCTACGTGCTATAGTGAGTGTATCTAATAGCTTGAAATAGTCTGTATTTACTTTGTTTGTGAAGTTTTCAGTAGTTCGTTCTTCTGCATCTAATTTACTCCATTCATTGAATACTTTTTGTGCTGTTCTAAGCGTTGAATCTATGCTGTTAATTCCTATGTGGGTTAAGGCATCATCATGTTCTTCTGTGATAAGTGCGATTTGATTTTTTATATCAGTCATTTTGTTGTTTACAGGTGTTGCTGATAACATGAGAACTTTGGTTTTTACTCCACTTTTTATAATTTCATTCATTAATCGTTGATATCGTGTTGTTTTATCTTTATATTGTGGATTATTACGGAAATTGTGTGATTCATCAATTACTACTAAGTCATAGTTACCCCAATTTAATGTTTTTAGGTCAATATCTCCACTTTTTCCTTTGTATCTGCTAAGGTCTGTATGATTTAACACATCATAATTAAATCGGTCTTCATTAAAAAAATATTACGTTATCATTTTTTATGTATACTGTCCAGTTGTCTCTTAATTTTTTAGGAACTAGCACTAGTATACGATCGTTTCTTAGTTGATAATATTTCATAATGGCTAAGGCAGTATATGTTTTTCCTAATCCTACACTATCTGCAATTATACAACCATTATATTTTTCAATTTTATCAATTGCACCCATTACTGCATCTTGTTGAAACTTATATAAAGTATTCCATATTTTTGTTTCTTTAAACCCTGTTTCTGTCTTAGGTAATGTATTTTTATCTGTGTTATGTAAGTAATCATTGAATAAATGGTACATGCTATAATAGTATATGAATTCTGGTGAATTTTCTGCATACATGGTCTGTAAATGCTTAAGAAATTCATCTTTAACATCTTCTACTAATTGGGTATCGTTCCATTGTTGTTCAAATATCATTAATTGGCTGTCTGTCCATGTTTTACCATACATACATGTATTATTGTCTTGTCTATTGGATGGTGTAATTCCTAGACCATCACTAGTAAAATCAACAGTTCCATTAATACTAATACATTTTTCATCTTCTTTATTTCCTAAGTGTATCATTCTAGGATACGCTGGATTAGAATTGATATAGCTTTTCACTTCAACTTTATCTTTTATCCATTCGGCACATTCACGTGTGATTGCACCTTGTGTCATTTCATTTTTTAGTCTTAATTCATATTTGTTTCCAAAAATATCTTTAGAAATATCTTTTATTTCATATTCACGAGTTTCTGTGTTATCTTTGTTTTTAATAAAAGATGGTTCTGTGAATATAAAACGCATATTATCAATATCATTTAACTTATTTTTTAATTTATTATATGCATAAATACTGAAAGAACCACTTATAACAGATAATCTAGAATTAAATGTTAAGTATTCATTTAATTCGTTGAAAACAGTATCTTGATTTTTATTGTTTAACGATTTTGGAGGTTTCATATAATCACCATAGATTATAACTGTCCTTTTTTCCGTAATATTTTATTTTTATCATATTCGTCTAAGAGTTTCGAAATTACACTATTGTAACTATCGTTTACGTTACCTATTTCATTTAATCTCTTTTTATTGTCTATAGAAATTCTTATAGTAGTGCTTTTATTCATAAAAATCACTTCTTTCGTAATTATTACATATATCTCTTATTTTATATAATTGTATACAGTGTATAGAATATTTACATTAACCGTGTTTAGGGAAAAATAGTTGTAAAAAGGGATTAATAAGATAAAATCATATTTATTAATTAGGTGTATATTGATGGTAAAAATTACTAAATGTCTTAATGATTGGAATGCTACAGTAGAAGCATTAGGACAAGGAAAACAAACAATACTTATAAGAAAAAACAGTACAACGCTAAAAGAATTCCTACTTTATCCCATGGTTAGTTATGCAAACAAAGAGGATTATCTTGATTCTTTTAAGGAATCAGAAAAAGATTTTGTTAAGAAAAATACATTACCAAACGTTGAAGATAAATCATATGAAGTTAAATATTATGCTACAGTAGAAGATGTCTTTGAAACACCTGTAAGTCGTATTGGTAAGTTTAATAATTATCATATATGGACTAAAAAACACGTTTCAGGATACTTTAATACTAAAAATGCTAATATCTGGTTACTTAGAGTGTATGAATTGGATGAACCAGTTTATTGTGGTAGATCAAGAGGTATGGTTTTTGCTAATGTTAATAAAGAAATTGAACTAAAAGGTAAACCCGTAATAAATGATAAAGATTTTAAAAAGTTGAAAGATGAAATTTTGAATAAATAATTTATCATGATTTGATTTTTTTCAGTACAAATAATAAAAGAAACATTTTTAATATAATCAATTATTATTGATTAATGTTTTCATTTCTTTAAAAAATAGGTTGTTGATATGATGAAAATTGGTAGAAATGACCCTTGCTACTGTGGTAGTGGAAAAAAATATAAAAAATGTTGTTTAAAAAAAGATAATTATCTAAATAATCTTCCAAATAATGCTTTAAAAATGTTACGAGAAGAATTTTCTAAATATAATCAGAAAGAATTAATTAAAACATTAGTAGCATTATCCCTATGTCCGGAAAATCAGTCCCAATATGTTCGACTTGAAGTAGCTACACAAATTGCCTGCTCAAACACTCAATGTGGAAACAGAGATATTTCAATAAAAGAACTAAATGAATTATTTCTAAAATATCTTCCTTCAAAAGGGCCAATCGGTTTGTTAGAAGATCCTATAGATAATTTATTTACAAACAACATTGAATTCTATAAAAATAATATTATATTTTCAGGGCCATCTACAACTGAGTATCATATATTACAGAATATAATTAATTGTATTCAATATAATTCTTCTAGTTTTTCTGATGAATTTATGGAACTTTTTTATCAAAATTCAAAATTTATCTTATATTTAAGTGATTTTATTGCTAAAAAATCAGGACATGAACGTTATGAAGTTTTTGATAACAGATTTAGAGAAGAAATCCTTTTTCCTAATATTAATGAATTAAATAATCTAAAAAAATGTGTTACATTTGATATTAACAAATTAAAAGTTTTTAAGAATTCAATCAACATTAAAGAAATGATATGCGATGATTTTATTATTGAAATAGGTGATAAATGTTTTATGAATATTATCTTTTATGAAAATGATTTTTATAAAAATTTTAATGAAAAAACTCTTGAAGAGGTAATGTATTCAGAAAATATATACAAAAATCCTTTATTCACCTATCCTATAATAAAAATCGATGATACTTATCTTATTTATCCCCAATTATTAACTATTTCACTTAGGCATAATATTTTATCAAATATAATTAAATATAATGAAAAAAAGAACTTTATATCAAAATATCAGAATTATTTATGGTCAAATATTTTGTTAAATTTAAAAAATAAATTACAGTTTGAAGATTTAAATTATGAACTACCTAAATGGGAAAATACAATATTCAAAGATAAAATTTTTAAAATAGATACTGATAAGTTAACTTATTGTATTCTAATTAATGATAATTTAAAGGATTATGATAAAAATGGGCCTTGTGAAAGGATAGATTTAAATTATAAATTTATAATAAAAAATAGAATAAAAATAGTTAAGAAACATCTATCTAAATCTAATTTCTTAAACGGGGATCTATTAATAATTTTATTTGTCGGTATGTCTGGAAGATCGTATGTTACAGAAATATCTGAAAATGATTTAATAATTAATACTGAAGAATTTGAGATATTAGTTAATTCTGGAAATTATGATAGTTTGATACTTTATAAATTTGCAAATTTGTTAAAATATAGTAATATTT
>NZ_MAIF01000122.1:0-46036 GCF_001729395.1 Methanosphaera sp. A6
ATAAAAATTGTTTTAAAAAAAGAATAAAAAAATTAAAGAGTAAAATCTAATTTCTTATCTAAACTTGTTAAAACTTCACTATTCTTTTTAACAAGAACATCATCCTCAATACGTACACCAAATTCTCCAGGAATATAAATACCTGGTTCTGCTGTAATAACCATGTTTTCTTCTAAAACACCCTCAGATTTTGATGAAATATTTGGATTTTCATGAATATCTAAACCAAAAGCATGACCAGTACTATGTATAAAATACTCACCATAACCATACTCACTTATAACATCCCTTGCTGCTTTATCAACATCAGCAAATTTAACACCTGGACTTATTGTTTTAATAGCTTCTTTTTGAGCTTCAAGAACTATGTTCCAAATCTCTTCTTGACGTTCAGAATCAATAAAAGTCCTTGTTATATCAGAACAATAATGATCATATCTTGCACCCCAATCAACCACAATAGGAGTTTCAACACGATTCATTGAAGTTTCAGAATGGGGAGAACTGGAACGAGACCCACTAGCTACTATTGTATCAAATGCTGGTTTATTAGATCCATTAATTGTCATGTCAAATTCTAAAGATGCAGCAGCAAATTTTTCAGTACTTGTAAAATCAATCTCTTTAATAGCATTTTCTGCTATTCCAATGGAATTTCTTATTTTTGTTATTTCCTCTTTAGTTTTAGTTTTTCGCATATCTTCAATTACATTAGATACACTTAATTTATTATAATCATCAGATAAAAATTGTAAAAATTCAAAGTCAAGAGATTTTTCAATGGCTATTTTTCCATTTAATAACTCATTTACTTTACCTAGACGTTCAATATCCCTTACTTCAATTGAAGATTCCCTTTGAGCATCAACCTTATCAATACTATTTACATATAATATTGGTTCTTTATTTATAATTAAATATGCAAAACTTGATGGATAAAAATCAGAAATATATTTTATATTTTCTGGTTTATATACAAACATAGAATCAATATTTTCTTCTTGCAATTGATTTAATATTTCCTCATTTTTCAAATAAAATTCCTCCACTGGTTCTTATAATCTATTATGAAAATTAAATTTTTTTACTATATCATATTATATATTAGAAACATTATATAAAGTAGAATAATAAATAATTATAATACTAATATAAAATAAAAACAGTTGGAGGATTAGAATGCTTCAATTTTCAAAAACAGAAACTAAAGATTTGAGTATAGCTATTATAGTAATAACATTATTATTTGCATATTTATACAGTAATGGTACATTTGGAATGATGATATATTTGATTCCTATTTCACTAGTTACTATTGGACTTAGTTTTATATTACATGAACTTGGACATAAATATGTAGCACAAAAATATGGATTTTTTGCTGAATTTAGAAAATGGAATACAGGACTACTCATAGCAATAATAACAGGTTTATTTGGATTTATATTCCTAGCACCTGGTGCAGTATATATTGGTTCATATACAGGAATAATTACAGATGAAGAAAATGGAAAAATTTCAATAGCAGGACCAATAGTAAATATAATTCTTGCAGTGATATTCTTATTAATTGAAATTAGTTTAAAACCATTTTTCTTATTATCATCACCCCTATCCACATATTTAATGATAACAGCAATGATAGGATTCCATATTAACAGTTTCCTTGCATTATTTAACTTATTACCTATACCTATGTTAGATGGTTCTAAAGTTATGAAATGGAATCTTCCATTATGGATTGTAAGTATAGTGGTTGCAGGCCTATTAACATATGCTTCCTACTCATCCATATTATTATAGTAACCTAAAAAAATAGTTTTTACTATAAACTATACTTCTTATTTTTTTCAAGATATTAATTTCTAATTATCAACTACATGATTCCATTTAAATATATTTTCTACTAATTAAAACAAAAGATTATAAAATCCATAAAATAATAAAAAACAAAAAATACATAACTATATCTTAATAACTAATTTAAGATAAAAAAAAAGATAATAATTGATAAATATGTTAAATGAATCTCCTATTACTTATAAAACATCAACACATAGAACAAGTTCTCCTGAAAAAACCTTGGAAAAAATATCTAAAATAACTACAGATATTGGTCTAACAAGAACTTCAAATATAACACATTTAGATAGAATAAAAATACCTGTTTTTACATCTGTAAGGCCACTTGCCAAAGAAGGTGCTGTTAGTGTTTATGCTGGAAAGGGTCCCACAGAGATACATGCAAAGGTTTCATCCATTATGGAAGCAGTTGAAAGATATTCTGCGGAAATACAAGGAACTGAAAACACAATACTAGAAAAATATAATCCAGAAAACTGTCTTAATCCTGAAAGTCTAATTTTACCAAGAAATTCCTATAATGATAATGCATTAGAATGGATTAAGGGATATTCTATTAAAACTTCACGTGAAATATACATACCTGCTAATGTAGTATTCCATCCATATACAACAGAAGATGTTCATCATATATGTTTATCAAATACTAATGGTTTGGCATCAGGAAATACAATAGAAGAAGCAATATTTCATGGAATGATGGAAGTAGTTGAAAGAGATGCATGGAGTTTATTTGAAGCATTTAAAGAGAATAAACCTGAAATTAATTGTAAAAATGCAACTAATGAATATGTATGTGAATTAATAGAAAAATTTAGAAATGCTAATGTATATATTAAATTACTTGACTTGACAAGTGACAATGATATTCCTACAATAGGTGCTGTATCTGAAGATTTAACTCTTAAAGATCCTGCATTACTTACACTTGGTATTGGAACACATCTTGATGCAAATATTGCAGCCATACGTGCTATTACAGAAGTTGCTCAAAGTAGAGCAACCCAAATACATGGAACTCGTGAAGATACTACCAGAGCAAATCTCTTAAGAGATACAGGTTATGATAGAATGAAACGTATAAATAGACATTGGTTTAGAAAATCAGATGAAACTATAAATATTGAAGACATACCTGATAAATCAAAAAATTCATTTAAGGAAGATATTGAATTAACAATGAAACTTCTTGAAAAAACTGGAATAAAAGATGCTTATTATGTTGATTTAACACGAGATATAAATATACCAGTTGTACGTGTAATAATACCAGGTATGGAGTTATTTAGTGTTGATTCATCACGTGTGGGTAATAGACTAAAACCTAAGGACTTAATAATATAGGAAGGATTAGATGAAACAAGTTATAATTATGAGAACAGATCTTAAAATGGGAAAAGGAAAAATTGCTGCCCAAGCATGTCATGCTAGTTTAAATTGTTATAAGAATGCCGATAAATCAAGACTCAGAGCATGGGAACTTAGTGGACAGAAAAAGGTTGTTCTTAAAGTATCTTCTGAGAAAGAATTATTAGAACTTAATAGCATTGTAAAAGAGACTGATCTTCCACATTCATTAATTACTGATGCTGGTCATACACAGATTGAACCTTCTACAAGAACTTGTTTAGGAATTGGTCCAGGGTCTGATGAAGAGATTGACAAGTTAACTGGTCATCTAAAATTATTATAGAAGGTATGTTATGGTAACTGTTGTTAAAATAGGTGGAAGTTTATTTCCAGAGCATGTTAATAGGTTATGTGAATGTTTTAAAAAATCTAAGGAAAAAATTGTTTTAATTAATGGTGGTGGCGACTTAGCAAATATTTTAAGAGAATATCATGAAGAATATAACTATTCTAATAATGTTAATCATTGGACTGCAATAGAATGTATGAATATTATTGGAAAATTAATTGCTGATAAAAATAGGAATATTACTTTAATTAAAAAGTTAGATGAAATTGTATTAGTTCATAAAACAGATAAAATCCCATTATTATTAACATACGACCTATTAAAAGAAGAAGATCCATTAGATCATTCATGGAATGTTACTAGTGATTCTATAGCATGTTGGGTTGCAAGTAAAATAAATGCTAAACTATTAATATTAACAAATGTAGATGGTATATATAGCGGTAACATTTTCTCAAATAACAAAAAACTTATTAAAAAAGTAAATGCAAATGAACTATTATTTTTTGAAGAAACTTCTGTAGATAAATGTTTACCAAAATTACTAATTAAATATCATTTAAACTGTTATGTAATAAATGGCAAATATCCTGATAGGGTGCTAGCTCATTTAAACAGTGACCATACAATGAATAATGTTTATACATATATAGGAGGAAAATAATATGGCAGAAAAAATGATTTGTACTTCTTGTAAACAAGAAATATCACCAATAGATAAATATGTAAAATTCCATTGTCCTGAATGTGATGCAGAAATTTACAGATGTCCTAAATGCAGAACTTTTGGACATGAATACACATGTGAATGTGGATTTAAAGGACCTTAAATAATTCAAAATTAAATAAAATCTTAAGGAGAAATATTAATGTCTGATGTAGCAGCAATATTAAAAGTAATGCCTGAAAGTCCTGAAATTGACTTAGAAGCATTGAAAGAAACTATTAAAAATACAATAGATGCTGATTCTTTTGAAAGAATTGAAGAAGAACCTATTGGATTTGGATTAATTGCATTAAATGTTACTATTGTAGTTGATGATGGTGAAGGTGGAACTGAACCAGCAGAAGAAGCATTAGCAGCACTTGATGAAATTCAATCTGTTGAAGTAACTGATGTTAGAAGATTAATGTAAGTGTATTTTTTATACTTACAATCACTTTTTTATATTCTTTTTTTATATTTTAGTCTTTTTTAATATTTTAGATAAAAGATAAGTATTACTTATTTTATAAATAGTATTAATAGATTATGTTTGATATTTTAATTACTTTGATATTTGGAATAATCATTGGTACAATCACTGGAATAATGCCAGGATTACATGTAAATACTGTTGGAATTATAATATTTTCAACATCCCCCACATTACTTTCTATTACAAATCCACTAGTTATTTCCACATTTCTTGTATCTATTGCACTAACACATGCAATGATAGAATTCATACCCTCATTGCTTATGGGAATTCCAAGTGAAGATACTGTTTTATCAGTACAACCAGGACATAGAATGTTATTTAAAGGAGAATCTATGGGTGCAATACGACTTGTTAGCTTTGGAGGATATTGTTCCATTGTTTTATTGATTATTATAATGCCAATTCTTTTTATAGTATTACCTTTAATATATTATGGATTAAAAGAATACATTGGTATTTTATTAATTATTATAATGATTTTAATATTATATTTTAGTAATAAGAGTAATAATAAGCGTTTAATGAGCACTCTTATATTTTTAGTCTCGGGAATTATGGGGTTAGTTCTATTAAATGGTAATTTAGGTAGTAATATAGCTCTTCTTTCCATGTTATCAGGATTATTTAGTGTAAGTAATCTAATATACTCCATCAATAATAATTCCAAAATTCCACATCAAAAAGATATAAAGAATATTGTAATTGACTCTAAATTTAAAAAATCAGTTTTTGCTGGCAGTATTTCAGGTTGTATTATGGGATTATTACCAGGCCTTGGTCCAGCCCAAGGTACTTTAATTGCACAGATTATTACATTAAATAAAGACATAAAAGTTGATAATTTTCTAGTCACAAATAGTGGAATTAATGTTTGTGACACATTATTTTCATTGATTGCTATTTATTTAATTAGTAATCCACGTAGTGCTATAAGTGTTTATGTTAATAATTTAATTGAAGATATCACATTGATTCATATATTATTTTTTATATGTGTTAGTTTAGTATGTGTTTCAGTTACATGTGTTGTTTCAATTAAGTTAGGTGATTTATTAATTAAAAATATAAAAAAAGTTGATTATAATAAATTAAATATTTTTATTGTTGTTTTAATAAGTATGATTGTATTTTTTTATACAATATTAAGTCAGGGATGTATATGGTATGTAATACTTTGTTACATTACAAGTATTAGCCTTGGAATTTTAGTAAATACACTTGATTTAAGTAAAAGTAATTTAATGGGTGTTTTAATTATCCCCTCTATTTTAACATATATTGGTATTATATGATATAAATCTCTTTACATATTTTTTTAAGAAAGGTTTCATATCCACTAGTATCCACACCTGGAAAAGCATCAATTAGTCCCACATCATATCTTTGATTAGTACAACTCAAATTACAAATATCCTCTTGTGTAATTTCATATTTATCACATGGAATGTTATTTAATTTAAGATTTGTTTCGGTTGTATCTACTGCTATATCATATATATCATTGAAATGTACTTTTTTTGCATTTTTTAAAAGAGCATAGATTCCTAGTGTTCCTGCCCCACACATTGCATCAAGGACTGTTGGATTATCATATTTATTAAGAATTTCATTTACCTGTTTTAATTTTAATGATTCTTCCTTAGGATATTCTATATGAATTTTTGATTGTGGTTTATATAAACAAATTTCTCCAACATCAGTTTTTTGAATATCACACCTAATATCACATCCAGATTGTAATTTATAGTTATGAATACCATTATTTTCATTTAATTGTCCTACAGTATTGTTTATATCTCCTTTAATCACTGATTTTATCTCTGGAACAGAATTATAAATTTTTTCAGATGTTTTATTATCAGTATGCTGTGTTATTAAAACTAATGATTTTTCTGGTAAATATGGTGATGTTTTTAATGGAACTGCAGGAGTTATTAATGGTGTACCTACCTTTCTTATTGAACTAGTTGTTGATAAAAAACCATTTTCAATCATTATCTTCAATACATGTGCCATTACAGTATCAATGTGTCTTTTATTACAACTAGTACATTTTTTATAGTTTTTATCAACATCATCTAGATTTAACTGTCTTTTTATTGGAATTGATTTCTTTAATTTCTTTGTATAACAGTCAGAACATGGATTATATCTTGTCTGTATATCTTCAAGAACCTCATTTCGTGATATTATACAATTTCTTTTACACCTACATTTCATAATAATAGTATGGTATTTATTATAAAAATAATTTAGAAAATAAATTGTAATACTATTTATTAAATAAGTAATAAATATAATAGAGCAACACATTATGAAATACATGGAAATATATAAAACTAAAAAGGAACCACAATTAGATAAAACTGAAATACAAGAATATCAAAAAATAAAAGAAAAAATAATACAACAAGAAATTAACAATGAAAAATCTATAATAAATAAAGATGTAATTCATGAATTAATAACTAAAAATACCACAAATCATAAAATTCTAAATAAATTATTACATGATATTCAAGGATATGGTAAAATAGATGACATGATAAATGACGATGACCTCGAGGAAATAATGATAATAGGAAGTAAAAAACCAGTATATGTTTATCATAGAGAAAAAGGAATGATGTTAACCAATATAAAACTAAATAATATGGAAATACGCCAAATAATTGATAAAATAGCAAATAATATCCAAAGAAAAATCAATAAACAAAGCCCAATACTAGATGCAAGACTAGATGATGGAAGTAGAGTAAATGCAACAATACCCCCAATTACTGCAGATGGTCCAACATTAACAATAAGAAAATTTAGAAAAAATCCTTATACAATCTTTGACTTAATAAATAAAAATACCTTAACATTAAATTTAGCAGCATTTCTCTGGATAGTAATTGAAGGATTACATATTAGACCATCCAACATCATAATAGCTGGTGGAACTGGTTGTGGAAAAACAACAACACTCAACACAATATCATCATTTATACCACAACATGAAAGAATTATAACAATAGAAGATACTCTTGAATTACAAATACCACACAAACATATCATTAGAACTGAAACAAAACCACCCAACATTGAAAATAAAGGTGAAATAACAATGGATTTACTACTAAAAAACTCCTTAAGACAACGTCCTGATAGAATAATTATAGGAGAAGTAAGATCAAACGAAGCAATAACATTGTTTACAGCATTAAATACTGGACATTCTGGTATGGGAACATTACATGCTAATTCAACATATGAAACAATAACACGACTAACAAACCCACCAATGAGCGTTCCAAACATTATGATCAAATCAATAGATTTTATAATAATGCAAAAAAGAATTTATCATCCAAAATATGGAATTATAAGGCGAATAACTGATGTAGCTGAAGTTGTTGGAATGGAGAATAATAAAATTCAATTAAATACAATATACAAATACAATTCAGTGAATGATAGTATAAAATACACTGCAATAAATTGTAATGCATTGAATAAAATAGCATATCTTACAGGACTCACATACAAACAAGTACATGAAGAAATACATGAAAGAGAAAAATATTTAGAAAAATATCATGATAAAAACATGAATATAGAAAAAGTACATGAAATTATAAATAATTACCATCAAAAGACATTATGAGAGAATTTATAGAATATGTGGGATTTAAAACAATAAAACTTTATTTACATATAACTAAGAAAAAGAAAATTGAAAATAAAATTCAAAGAGATGTTGATGAGAAAGTAACTACCAAGTTACTAAAAGATAAACAATATAATCTACCTATTAAAAAGATAATTTTTTTAATATGTATTGGAGTTATTCTATGTATTTTCAATATAACATATGCCATTGAAGTATTTATGATAACACTTCTTTATATTTTATTTAAAAGAAATCTACCCAAATATAAAAAAGAAAAAAAGAGAAAAGATATTTTAAAAGTTATACCCTATGTTTTAAGAGAATTATCAATAGAATTAAAGGCAGGTATTGGATTATTTGATGCTATTGAAGAAGTTAGTAATGGTAATTATGGTCAGTTATCTAAGGAATTTAAAATAACATTGAATGAAATAAAATATGGTACTAATTATATTGAAGCTTTTGAAAATTTATCAAAACGTATTAATTTACCTATTATGGAAAAAATAGTTAGTCATATGAATAGAACAATAATTAATGGTGGTAATCTTGCAGATACTTTGAATATTTTAGCTAATGAAAATTCACGTAATATGCAAATTAAATATAAGGAATATTCTGAAAAATTAAATTCATTGATGATACTGTATATGTTTACTACTGTAGTTATACCTGTAATTTTATTTATCATGATAATTGCAGCTACAACTGTTATAGGTCCCATAGTTAAGGCAGAAATATTGTTAGTGTTATATTTGTTTTTCTTTCCCATTATAATAGTATTCTTCATTATAATTATAAAAAGACTTGAACCAACTTTATAGAAAAAAAGATAAATATCAGAGTTTACACAAGTAAACTCTTATTTTTTTAATTATTTAAGCAGTGTAGAATAATTTATCATCACTGATTGTGTTATTTATTATTCCTAAATCCTTTTCAGTGTTCATAAATGTATGTATATTGTCTTTGTATGTATCATTTAAGTCAGATACCCAACTCATATTACTAAGAATTCCTTTTTCAACAGTTTCATTAGGTACAATATTTTTAGGTAAGTATTGTACACATCCTTCTGGATCAGATTCTAATTTTTCTGTTGCTTTTTTATGAATATCTGCAATTTTTTGAACTTGTTGTGGATGTTTATCAATGAAGCTTTGTGATACAGCAACTACACAACATGGATGATTACTTAATATACTACTAGAATCTTCTATTAATGTTTGATTATTTACTTGTGTAGCTATTGATACATATGGTTCATATGTTAACATTGCATCAATACTTCCAGTTTTTAATGCATCATTCATACTTGCTACTTTCATACTAGGACTTGTTATGTCATTTATAGACATGCCATGTTTTTTCAAGTCATATTTTAGTAACATGTATTGTATTGAAGCTTCTCCTGGTGTTGCTATTTTTTTTCCTTTTAAATCTGTTATGGATTTAATATTAGGATCTTTTGTTACTAATCCACTTCCTTCTGTTTGTGCTCCAGCAATTACTTTTACAGGAACTCCTTTTTGTATTGAAGACAATACTGGTGTTATACCTACATACCCTACATCTACAGTACCACTTGCCATAGCTGTCATTAAGTCTCCACCATTATTATATTCATGTAATTCTACTTTTAATCCTGCATCAGTATACATATTTGAAGCATTTGCTACAAATAGTGCTGCATCGTGATCACTAGGCAGATAACCTATTGATACTGTGTTATCATCATTACTTGATGTGAAGTAAAATACTGCTCCAGCAATGATAATTAAAAGCACTACTGCAATGCCTATATATTTTTTATTAACCATTTTTTTCTTTTCTCCAATATATTTAAAATCATTTATTTATAATTAATATTTTTCTAATATATTCTATTAACAAAAAATAACAATTGTTAATAGATTTATTGTTAATATATAATAAATATATCCCAAAATACAAAAATCCACTAGAAAAAAACTAAAAAACATTGAATAAAATTTTAATAAGTATTAAATTATAAAATAATTATAATCAAAAGAATGAAGGAAAGAAATTGACAAAAAAAGAAGAAGATTATATAAAGGAATTCGCCCAAGATCGAGAAATTATCAGCCCTTTTCTCATAAAACAAAAAGAAATGAAAAAAACAAAAACAAACACATCATATCTTGAAGTAACACTACAAGACAAAACAGGACAAATAAAAGGTAGAATGTTTAAACACAGACCATTTAAAACGTATGCAAAGATAGAAAAAAATACTGTGTGGAATATTGTTGGAAAAATACAAGAATTTCCAACTGAGAGTGGAAGATTTAATATATTAATTGAAAGTATGAACCCAACAACAAACTACAATGAAGAAGATTTTATAAGAAAAGTAGAAGACTATGATAAACATGTAGAATTTCTATTTAACACCATAGAAACAATTGAAAATATCCACCTAAAAAAATTATTAAAAGAATTTTTTAATGATGAAGAATTTAAAAATAATTTTTTAACAGCACCTGCTGCAAAAATACATCATCATAATTATAAAGGAGGACTACTTGTTCATACAAATGAAGTAATAAAAATATGTCAAACAATAACATACATCTACAACAAAATCAACTATGATTTACTAATAACTGGAGCAATACTTCATGATATAGGAAAAATTGAAACATATGACTATGAAACTGAAAACATTGAAATGAAATATGAAGGAATCATGTTAGATCATCTATTTATTGGAGCAAATATGATAGAAAATAGAATTAAAAAAATTGATGCACCCAAAAAACTTAAAATACAACTAATACATATGATACTTAGTCATCATGGAGACACATCCCTTGGATGGGGTTCTGCAGTGAGTCCAAAAACTCCTGAAGCATTAGCACTACATCATGCAGATGATATGAGTGCAAAAATTACCAGTTCATTAGAAAATAAATAATAATTAAATTTATAATAGAATAATATAAAATATAATAATTAATTAATTATGAATTAATAAACAAATTTCAAATATTTTATCAATTTATACTTCATAATTTTTTTTAAAGGTGTTAACATGGATAAAATTAAAATAGCAATTGTCGGAATGGGTAACTGTGCTAGTTCTTTAATACAAGGAATTTACTATTATGCAGATAAAACAGAAACAGATGTCGATGGCCTAATGCACTGGACTATAGATGGATATAAACCATCAGATATAGAAGTAGTAGCAGCAATTGATATTGATAAGAGAAAAGTAGGAAAAGATGTAAGTGAAGCAATATATGCTAAACCAAACTGTACAACAATCTTCTATCCAAATATGGAAAAAACTGGTGTAAAAGTAACAATGGGACGAGTACTTGATGGTGTAGCACCACATATGTCTAATTATAAAGATGATTCAACTTTTATAATCTCTGAAGAAGCAGAAAAATCCAAAGAAGAAATAGTCTCATTATTAAAAGAAAGTAAAGCTGAAATGTTAGTTAACTATTTACCAGTTGGATCTGAAGAAGCAGGAAAATTCTATGCTGACTGTGCACTTGAAGCAGGAATAGCATTTATTAATTGTGTACCCATATTCATTGTAAGTGACCCTGAATATGAACAAAAATTCAAAGAAAAAGGATTACCATGTATTGGTGATGATATAAAAGCACAAATTGGTGCTACTATTACACATAGAACATTGGCTAACCTATTTAAGGATAGAGGTGTAATATTAGATAAAACATATCAATTAAATACTGGTGGTAACACGGACTTTTTAAATATGTTAAATCATGATAGATTATCATCTAAAAGAGAATCTAAAACAGAAGCTGTACAATCAGTCCTAGCACATAGATTAGATGATGATAACATACACATTGGTCCAAGTGACTATGTTCCATGGCAAAAAGACAATAAGTTATGTTTCTTACGTATGGAAGGTAGAACATTTGGTGATGTGCCAATGAATATTGAATTAAGATTAAGTGTAGAAGATAGTCCAAACAGTGCTGGATGTGTAATTGATGCTATACGTTGTTGTAAATTAGCTCTTAAAAGAAATATTAGTGGTGCACTTACATCTATCTCATCATATACAATGAAACACCCACCAATTCAATATACTGATGATGTAGCTCATGATAAAGTTACTGAGTTTATTGAAGGAGAATTGGAAAGATAGATTCCCATTCCACTATTTTTTTTTAATAACTTATTCTAAAACAATCAATATTTAAATAATTATTTTAAAATCGAATTTTATATTATTATTTTTATGAAAAATAGAATAAATGGAGTTTATAAAAAAAGTAATGTAAAATAATTTACTCATTTTTAATTACTTCTTTATGTTCATTATTTGGAACTATTTGCATTTTACCATCATCATAAACTGTTTTTAATTCACTTCCATCCATCATATAATGAAGACAAATAGCTAAAGCTGCAACTTCAGAGTGTGGTTGATTTGTAACACTTAAATTCCAGTCTGCAGCTTCATAAACATCTGTTGGAACTCGTGATCCTCCAACAATTATAAGTTTATCACGATTATTATCCCTAATTGTAGGAACTACATCTTCAACATGTTTTCCATACATAGTTAAATGTATAATTTCAAATCCTTTCTGTTTATGTTCCTTAATAACTGGCCTATAAGCTTTTTGATATTCAACTTCAAAATCACCACCCCAATTTTCTACAACTTTTTGTGCAGATTCAATAATATGTTTATCATGTTCTCCACTTAAAATTACTTTATCTGCTCCAAAAGCACGAGCTGTTAAACAAACATGAGTTGTGATTCTTGTATCTCTTCCAAGTCTATGATCTAATCTTAAAACTGTTATCATTTATTAATCCTCTTTTTTCTACAATAACATTATGTTTAAATTTAATATTATAAATAATAGTGATACTACTTTTGCTATTTCATTAGATGCACCAAAGATATCCCCAGTAACACAACCAAATGATTTATCAGCAACATTTGATAAATACAATCCAGAAATAACTGATGCAAATACTGCCATAACACCTGATGCATTTAATAAAAAGTAACCTATTATTAATGAAATTATAATAGTAAATATTAATATTTTATAATCCATTCCTTTTTTAATTTCCTTACCAATTCCATTAGAATCAGTTCTTCCAAATACCATTGATGTAATCATACTTAACTTTGCACATAACTCCATTAATATAATTGAAGCTATTAAATACTGTGCTGGAACTGATGAAAGTGCTGCTATTGTCATGATTGCAATTATGAAAAAGGTTGCAATTCCACCAGCACCCACCATTGAATCACGCATAATACTTAATCGTTTTTCTGGTTCTCCATGTGCCATTAAGCCATCACCCATATCAAGAATACCATCAACATGATTAAATCCTGTAAACCATATTAAAAAACAATAAAGCATTGTTGCTGTTAAAAAACTTGAAAATCCAAATATATTTGAAAGTATATATGCCATTACTGCTCCAATTATCCCAATACCCAGACCAATATATGGCCAGAGTATTACAGAACCAGACATTTGTTCTATTGTAACGTATCTTTTAATAGGTATTCTTGTTGAAAAGGAAATTAAACCTAAAAAACCGGTGAGTGATGGTTTTACCTTAGCTTTTCCTTGAACATTTTTTTTGTTTACATTAACCATAAATTATCCTCTTTTATAAATCCAATTTAACAATACATCCAGAGACTAAAGCCATAACAATACCTTTTGTGAATGGTTCAAATTCTAATAAATTCAAATCATCTTTAATTTTATTAAAAACAGACACTGCTTCCTTACCTGCTATTTGATTTACCATATTTAAACATAATATATTAGCAGTATTTTCTATGTTAGTGTTGTTTTTGATAACTATTCTTTCATTATTATAATCTTCTTCCAATCTAATAATAGCAACAATATACGCTACTATATTCACATCATCTAAGATATTTTCTAATTGATTTACAAATACATTATGAGTTATGTCTTTAGTAGTAACTTTCCTAGCAACATCTTCAATTATATCTAATGAAATGTTAGCATCACGTAAATATTTTACAATGTTTCTTGGATATCCTAGAACTTTGAATGATTGTCTTAGAGCTTCATCAACAATTTCTTTTACTTCATAAAACAATGAAATATCAAATGGTAATGAAACTTCAGATTTCTTTCTACATGCAATGAAAATCGTGTTATAGAAGTTACCTAATTGGTTATCCAGCCTATTTTTATTCAATGCATTAACATCCCATGAAGTTGTTGAAATAGTTTCACTAACAGTTCTAAATAAATTCATTAATGTTAGATTATCTAGTGAAGTATCAATTAGTACTGTGATATTTGTAAAGAATTTTCCTTGTATTTCTTCAACAGTACTTACTACAGCTATTCCATTTCTTTCAACAAGAATTCTATCTAATAGGGGATTATTATAATAATGATTATTTATTTTATTAGAATATTTAAAATCATAATTTTCCCTATTAGCTAAAATATACAAAGGTTCTTCACTTTCAAAAATAAGACCATTACCTTCCTCATAACTAATTATTCCATCCAATTCAATATCCATACTCTGCCTCCTATTAATTGTTAAAAAAAAATAATTTTAATATTTAAGTAATTATATTTTTATTAATAATAAGATAAAAATGTATTATAAAATTTATTCTATAAAAAACAAATTTACTTAATAAATGAAGATTAAAATTTAAAAAAAAATGAATAAGAAAAACAATTAATATACTAGAAAAATAGGAGATTAAATATGGTTTTAATAATTGATGGACAAACATCGGGACTTGCAGGAAATATGTTTATTGGAGCATTTATTGATTTAGGTGCTAATAAAGATGATATTATTAATGTTATTAAAACTTATGCTAATGAATTTGGTGATATAGATATTACCATAACAAAACAACCAAAATCAGGTATAATGTGTACATATGCCCAAATTAACACAACAGATAAGAGTACACGACATTATAATGAAATTATTGAAAAATTAGATGATATAACACAAAAACATTATCCAGACAATGAAATTATATTAAAAACAATAAATTTATCTAAAAAAATATTTAAAACACTTGCCATAGCTGAGTCTAAAGTTCATGGAAAATCATTAGATCAATTACATTTCCATGAAGTAGGATGTGCTGATGCTGTAGCTGATATAATTGGTTCATCATATGCATATTATCTACTAAATCTTGATAAAGAAAAAGTATATTCTCTTCCAGTTGCAACAGGTAGTGGAACTGTGAAAACACAACATGGTATTCTACCAGTACCTGCTCCTGCAGTACTTAACATACTAAAGAATGTTCCAACTATTGGGGGATGTGTTAATACTGAAATATGTACACCAACAGGATGTGCTATTCTTGTAAATATTACTGATGAGTATGTATCATCATATCCTTATGTTACAAGAAAAACTATTGGATATGGAGCTGGAAAAAAGGATCTTGAAGTTCTTAATGCACTAAGATTAGTACATGCTAATAGTGTAACTAAAAATGATACTGTAACCATATTAGAGACAAATATTGATACTTTAAGTGGTGAAGTTCTTGGAAGTTTATATGATAAACTATTATCTGAAGGTGCAAGGGATGTTACAATCACACCTACAATAATGAAAAAAAATAGGCCAGGACAAATCATTAAGGTTATATGTAGAAATAATGATGCTCAACATATAACAAATGTTCTTATGGAGGAAACTGGAACATTAGGTGTTCGTGTAATTCCAACTGTACATAGAGGTGTTGCAATTAGAGAAAATATTCATGAAAAAATAAATATCAATGGTACCTGGGAAGATGTAAGATTTAAAATAGGGTATATTAATGATAAGATAATTAAATGTACTCCTGAATATGATGATATTAAAAAAATAGCCAATAAAACATCCATTCCTATTAAAGATTTAATAAAATATGTAGAAATGGAATATAGAATAAATAATAGAGGAGATTAAATGAAACCTAAAGCAATAACTGTACTCTCTGGAGGATTAGATTCAACAGTTGCCACATCAATTTATGCAAATGATTATGATATAACTGCAATCACATTTAATTATGGTCAACAAAGTATAAAACAAGAATTAAAACATGCAAAAATGATATGTGAAAAATTAGATATGAAACATATTGTAATAGATCTTCCATGGCTTAAAGAAATTAGTAATTCAAGTTTAACAACAGATAAAAGCATACCTCAACCAAGTGATAATGACTTAGATGATTATGATAAATCTATTGAAACAGCAAAATCTGTATGGGTTCCTGCAAGAAATACTGTTTTTTGTAGTATTGCCTTATCATATGCTGAAAGTATTCAAGCCAAAATAATTATTGTAGGATGGGATTATGAAGAAGCTGTTACATTTCCTGATAATTCAAAAGAATACCTGAAATCTTTTAATGAAACTATAAAATATGGTTCTTTTGATGATATTGAAATTAAAGCTCCCTTAATTGACATGACAAAAGAAGATATTGTTAAAAAAGGTCATGAAGTAAATGCTCCTATGAATATAAGTTATTCATGTTATGTTGGATGTGACACACACTGTGGAGTATGTGAATCTTGTAAAAGAAGAAAAAGAGCATTCACAAGAGCAAATGTAACTGATTATACAGAATATGAAAAATAGGTGATTAAAATGAGTAACATTGAATATGAAGTTAAAAGACAACGTAAAACTCTTACTACCAAGGAATTTTATGATAGATTTTCAAACTTTGAAGTAGTTCAAGGTTACTGTAGAGGATGTTCAAGATATAATACTAATTATTCTTGTTCTCCACTAGATATAGATATTCAAAATTATATTGAAAGTTATGATTACATAGATATCGTTATAACCCAGTTGTTTTTCAATAAAGAAGATTATCAAGCTATTTATAGTCCTGATGAATTAAATGATATTTTAAATAACACATTTTTTATAGAAAAGAAAAAGACTGTAGATATACTTTTAGATGAAGAAAAAAAGTATGTAAAATCAGAATGTATCACTGGTCCATGTAATTATTGTAGAAGTGATTGTAAAAAAGAGTATGATGAATGTATTCATCCTGAAATAAGACGTTACTCCTTAGCATCACTTGGAATAGATAGTGCTAAAATATTAAAAGATTTATTTAATATTGATTTAATATTAATTGAAGGTAAACTTCCAAAATATCTAAATAATGTTTCATCAATATTATACTCAAAATAAGATTATAAAAAAAAAGTAGAAAGAGATTGTTTTAATCAATAACCATTAAAACATCATCTTTTTCTACAGTATCCCCTTCATTAATGAAGATTTCTGATATTTGTCCAGATCTATCTGCTTTTACATCATTTTCCATTTTCATAGCTTCTAGAACTGCAACTGTATCTCCTTCATTTACCTTATCCCCAATTTTTACTTTAAGTTTAACTATCATACCTTGCATTGAAGATGTTAAACCATTTTCTATAGAGGTTTTAATTTGTTTTGATGATGGCTCCATTTCCATGTAACCTGTAGGTAATACTTTTACACTGAATGTTTCCCCATCAACTTCCACATCATATGATGTTGGAATACTTGATGCACTGTATTCCACTTTAGGTTCTGGAATCTCTTCTACAACTGCTTCTCCTTTAAGGAATTTTTCACCAATTGTAGGATATAATACATATGTTAAAAGATCTTCATCTTTTTTAATTAAACCTTCAGATTCTATTTTTTCTTTTGCTTCTTCAAGTTCTGGTTCTATAAGATCTGCAGGCCTACATGTGATAGGTTCTTCATCACCATTTGCTTTTTTATATAATTCTTGATTTATTTCTGCTGGTGCTCTACCATATGCTCCTTTAAGATATTCTTTTACCTCTTTTGTAATGTTACCATAACGTTCACCAGATAATACATTCATTACTGATTGAACTCCCACAATTTGACTTGTTGGTGTTACAAGTGGTGGATATCCTAGATCTTTTCTAACTTTTGGTATTTCTTTAAGTACATCTTCATACTTATCAATAGCACTTTGTTGTTTAAGTTGTGAAACAAGGTTAGATAACATTCCTCCAGGTACCTGGTACATCAATACATCAGTATCAACTTTAGAAGCTAATGGATCGAATAATGCAGCATATTTTTCATTTAACTCTGCAAAGTAATCTTTTATTTTAGATAATGCTTTTAAATCAATACCTGTATCATATTCTGTTCCTACTAATGCTGCCACAACACTTTCTGTTGGTGGTTGTGCTGTTCCTCCAGAAAATGGTGAAATTGCTGTATCTAACATATCCACTCCTGCTTCAATTGCAGCTTCATAACTCATTAATGTCATTCCACTTGTACAATGACTGTGTAAGTTAACATCTAAGTCAACTTCATCTTTTAATGCAGTGACTAATTTACCAGCAACATCAGGAGTAATTAATCCAGCCATATCTTTTATAGTTATAGCATCACAATCCATTGCTGCTAATTCTTTTGCAAATTCAACATATTTTTCAATTGTATGAACTGGACTGATTGTATAACTGATTGTACCTTGAACATATGCTCCTTGATCTTTAGCAGTTTTAATGGACATTTTCATATTTCTAGAATCATTTAATGCATCAAATATTCTGAAAATGTCAACCCCATTTTCATAAGATTTTTCAACAAATGCTTTTACTACATCATCTGCATAATGTTTGTAACCTACTAAGTTTTGTCCTCTTAGTAACATTTGAATTGGAGTTTTATTTAGATGTTCTTTAAATATTCTAAGCCTTTCCCATGGATCTTCATTTAAAAAACGTATACATGTATCAAATGTTGCTCCACCCCAAGCTTCTAATGAGAAATAACCTACTTTATCCATATCTTCTATAATTGGAACCATATCTGCAGTTCTCATTCGAGTAGCAATTAATGATTGATGTGCATCTCTTAATGCAGTTTCTATTATTTTCACTTTTGCCATTTAGACACCTTCTTTGTTTTATTCAAGATTAAATTTATATGTAAGTGTTTTTATGCTTAAACTTATTATGGCAGTATAATTAATTAATTTGAGTACCTACGATATTACATTGAATTAGTTAAATGTTATTTCATAATATATTCAAAAACTATTTTCGTATAATACTCCTATTATCAAAAATATAAATAAATTTTCCATAACTTTTTTATTCTGTTTTTTATTTTTGTTTAAAGTAATATACTTAATTTACTATTATTATGAATGAAAAATTTGAATATATCTTAATAATAACTATAAAATTTTTAAAAAAAAGAATTTAATAAGAAAAATAGTATAAATAGATTCACATCTAAATATCTATTTTAATCTTTTACCTGTAACAGGTTTTTTGTTTTGCCAACTGTATCTTCTTAATCTTTTAGATCTTCCAAATCCACAAGATGCACAGTATTTTTTTGTTGGATTGTAAGCATTTCTACCACATCTTCTACATCTGATATGGTTTTTCTTATTACGTTTTCCGAATGATGGTGTTCCTTTCAATTTCACAACCTCCTAGTAATATGTAAATAATAAATAAATATAAAACCTTTTTTTAAAAAAAGGTAAAAATAGAGAATAAAATTAAATTTTATTCCTTCTATAAGATATACACCTCGTATATCAATACCTTAAATGTATAAATAGTAAATTTCAGGTATATTTTTCTAATAAGGACGATTAATATTAATAGATTTGAAAACTACTAATGTCCTTTAAATAATTATCCTGGTGATATGTATACTATGTTATCTCCACGAACTAAAACAACGCCTAATCTACAGATAGATTCACCATCTTTTATTTCTTCAGCATCGTTTAGTACTAAATTCATATGCATGTCAAAACTTTGTAGAGCTCCTCTAAATTCTTTTCCACCTTTAAGTTTAATTAGAACTTGGGAATTTAAAGCTTGACCTAATGCATCTAATGGTCTAGATGTATTGTTATTATTTTTTTGATCATTCACTATTAATCACCTTATCAATAATATTAATTTATTTGTTCAGAATTATATTTAAATGTATCTATAATCCTAACTTTAATAAGTATTTATTCCTATTCTATTATTATATTTAATTTAGATATATGATATAAGTTTCTATTAAGTTCTATTATATTAATTTTTATAAAAAGGCCATTTAATAGATAATCATATATACATATAGTAAATAGAATATTTTACTATAAATAAAAATCAAATAATTACTATAAATCAAATAATTAATAGTCAGTATAGCTACAACTTCATTTTAGATTAATAAAATTTTATAATTCTAAAAATAGAGAGTAAAAAACTGTATATGACATTTTATTAACTTTTAAAAAGAATAGAAATATAAATTATTTAGACTAATAAACAATTGCAAAAAAACAAAAATAATTATATAAAAAAAATCATAATCTAATCTTAAAGGTTGATTGAGAAATTGAAAATTAAAAAAAGAAATTTCTTGAAAAATAAAAAAATTAAAGAGATTAAAGAAGAACTAGGAAATTACAGTATAATCATTCCTAAAAAAGCAAAGGTAGAATTATTAAAAATAGAAGATTTACCAAATATTCTTTTAATAAATGGAGAACCACTTTTAATGCAGACAGAAAATAAAATAATACCAACACTTAAAGCTGTTCTATCATTAGAAATTACAGAAAAATATGCTACAGTAGATATGGGTGCTATAAATTTTGTTATTAAAGGTGCAGATATTATGTCACCCGGTATTGTTGATGCAGATAAAACAATAGTTGCTGGTGAAACTATAGTTATTATTGAAGAAACACATAAAAAACCAATTGCTATTGGAACTAGTTTAATTTCTGGTGAAGAAATGATTGAAAATAGTAAAGGTAAAGCTATTGAAAATTTACATTATGTTGGAGATACTATTTGGGACTTAAAAATATAGGAGTTAAAAATAGAATGTCTTCAAATAATATTAAATTAAAATATGATTCAGGAAATATATTATCTAAAGATGTACATAGTATAGGAATCATTGCATTAGGTTCACATAGAGAAAATCATGGTGCTGCTCTTCCTATTGATACTGATTCAAAGATAGCTGCAAATGTTGCATTAAATGTAGCTACTAAGACTGGTGCCACTTTTCTAGGTATTTTTTATGGAGCTACTGAATATGATTATATTAAACATGGCCATCATTTAAAAAAAGATGATCTTGTAAATAAACAAATAATACCACAACTAATTAATATAAAAAAGCAATTAAATATTAAGTCTGTAATTATAGTAAATGGACATGGTGGTAACAATCTTATTATAGAGGATATTGATAAAATATCCAAAAAAACAGAACTAAAAATTATATTCAACAATTCAATTATTGAAAGTGAAGGTCCTCATGCATGTACTGGTGAATTATCAATGGGTGCTGTGTTAGGTATTACTGATATGACTTCTCTTAAAGAACATGAAAATTTTATTAAACACCCTGAAGTTGGAATGGTTGGCCTAAAAGAAGCAAGAGATAATGAGCCAATAATAAATAAAGAAGCCCTAACTATTGAAAAAGAAGGTTTTGAAGTTAACATGATACTTGGACAAGATATGCTAGAAAATGCTCAAAAAGAAATAATTAATGAGGTTAAAAAATTATTATAATCTAATTTCTTCCCTCTATTTTTTTAATTAAATTCCTACAATTATTACTTAAATTCTTATTATTAAATGCAAGACTTATTCTAGATATTGCTTCTAATGTTCTAATTACCTGATCAAGCCAACTGAAAATATCTCCAGGATAGATATGTACATCATAATTTGTCATGAAATACTTACTAATATGATTTGGATCCCACCCATGTAATCTTTGTCTTATTATCTTATCAGAAATATTTACTTCCAGACAATTACAAAAAGGTTTTTCTTGACAATTACATGATAAAAAGTCAATTTGTAGTGAAATTAACTTATCTGTATATTGTGGATCTATTTTTGCAATAACATCCCCCGTTGTTATAATATCTCTTGTTGAATCTGCAAATAGTCTTGAACTTACATTTGTTTTTAAAGCAGATGAAAGTCTGTTAATCAATCGACTACTAAGATATGCACTGTCAAATGGTTCTAATTTTTCAACAGTTACGAGTGGATCTTGTTTTAAATGTTTTTTAATATATTCTGCCTTATATATTTTTAAAAAGGATAAAGATACTGCTCTTCCATACTTTGTAGCCATATACATATTTTTTTTACCATTAATATTTTTAATTAATTTCTTATCATACAATACATCCATAACTTCATCAAAAAGTATAGGTGTTTCTAGTTTATCATATTTATCTTTGAGATTTTGTGTATTTGCATTTCTTATTGCACTAATATCTGCAAGTACCTGTTCATAAACATCATCTTCACTATACTCCACATTTATATTATCCACATCACTATCTAATAATTCAATTGCAACTTGTTCTTCTGAATCTCCATTATATTCCTTTCCAAGTTCTGGAAGTAAATATACCCTACCAATATCATGAAATGATGGTCTTCCAGCACGACCCAACATCTGTGAAAATTCATTGTTTGTTAACCATTTATTTCCCATTCTAAGTGTTTCAAACAAGACCTGCGAAGCTGGAAAATCCACCCCTGCAGCTAATGCTGCTGTAGTTACAACGGTTGATATTTGTTGATTTGCAAATTCCTTTTCTATCTTTAATTTTTTAGAATAGGAAAGACCTGCATGGTATGCTGCTGTTGTAAGTCCTTTTTTTGATATTTGTTGTGCAATTTGGTGTGTTTTACGTCGTGAATTTGTAAAGACTATTGTTTGACCCTTATAACCCTTAGATGATTTTGAATCAAATTCCTTCTTAGATAATCTGGCAAGTAGATCTTTTTTCTCATATTCACTTTTTGCAAAGATCAAATGACGTTCCAATGGAACTGGTCTTTCCTTATATTCAACAAGTTTCATTTTAAAATCATTTGCTACTTGTTTCGAATTTTTAACTGTTGCTGATAATCCTATTAACTGTGCTTTAGGAAAGATTGTCATTAATCTTTGAACTAAGCCATTTAGTCTTGGACCTCTTTCTTGTTCATCAAGCATGTGAATTTCATCAATAACAACAGTGCCAATATTTTTTAGTTCATTATAATTTCCAGAACGTAAAATAAAATCTAATCCTTCATATGTTGCAACGATTATATCTACATTTTTCACAGATTTATTTGCTATTGTAAGTTCTCCTTTAGCTTTCACACGATTAGAACCTACTTTAATTGCAACATTTAACCCTAATGGTTTGTATTGTTTTTTAAAATCCCTATATTTTTGGTTAGCTAATGCTACAAGAGGTGTTAGATATATTAATTTTTTGTGATTCAATGCCTTTGGAATTCCTGCTAATTCTCCAACCAATGTTTTTCCTGAAGCAGTTGCAGATACTATGAGTAAATTTTCATTCTTAAGAAGTCCTGCTTTAAGAGCTAATATTTGTACAGGTAATAAATATTTTACTTTTTTAGCAAGAATATTTTTAAATGATTTTGGAATATTTAATTTTTTAACACTTATCTTTGGATATTTTGCTTTTTTTACATTGATTTTATCATAAATTGTTAAATTATCATGTTTAATAGGATTAAAATGAGGATCAAAAATCTGTAAAATTTTTTCTAAATCATGTGTCTTCTTAAGTAATTTCCTAAAACTTGGATATGACACATCAGAATATCCTTTTAAATGCATCACATGTTTAATTTCCTTTTCAGCACAATGTTTACAAATATATTCCCCATATAATTTGTATGAAGCTGATTTTTTTAGTATTGTTATGTTACCTTCAAATGTACAATGTCTACATATATTTGTTAGTTTATATGGAATATTAAGTGAATTTAACATTGATTCTATTTCTTCATCTTCAGTAGCAAGTAGTACATTCTGTTTTCTTAATGTTCTAATAACATCCTTTGGTGATTTTAATGTTTCAACATTATCTTGTTTTATAATAAATCGTTGAGGTCTTATTTTGCCATTGTCTTCATGTAACTTAAAATAACTATAAAATAATGGTTTTCGTTGATTATTAAGGGCACCCTTTGCTGAACCTATAGGATATAATTCAATTATTTTTTTATTACGTCTTAGTATTATCATGTTATCAAAAAAATTTTTTTACTTATAAAACATTTTTTTTCTTTCAGTTATATCTATACTATATATTTCTTAATTCTATAATATTTTTATTTAGAAAAATAAAATATCATATTTAAATAAATGTTTTAACATAGCCATATATACAAGAAAATAGAGTAAGTTAAAAAACAAAAATTCTAAAATAAAGGTGTGAAATTATATGTATAATATGGGAGCATCAACAAAACCAGGATATGATATTGCTAATAAAAGTAGAGAAATTATTAAATCATTAATTGATGATGAAACTAAGAATTTAACATATGAGGAACGAGACATAGTTGAACGTGTTGTACATTCTACAGCAGACCCAGAATATGCCAAACTTGTTAAAATATCACCCACATTTGTAGAAACTGCACTTGATTGTTTTGATAAAAAAGAAGATATTCTTACAGACATAAATATGGTTAAATCAGGAATTACAAGGTATGATGGTAGAGTAATGTGTTATATCCGTGATGAAAGAGCAATTAAATTGGCTAAAAAAGAAGAAATTACTCGTTCAGCAGCTGCTATGAGAATTGCAGCTGAAGATGGATTTAAAGGAGTAGTTGCAATAGGAAACGCTCCAACAGCATTGTTTGAAGTAATGGAATTAGTTGAAGAAGGTCAAATGGATGCACGTGCAGTTGCAGGGGTACCTGTAGGATTTGTAGGTGCAGCTGATTCTAAAGAAGCATTATCCAAAACAAATATACCTTATGCAATTACAACAGGACCTAAAGGTGGAACACCAATTGCAGTTGCAATTATTAATTCATTATTAAATATTAAAAAATAAAAGAGGAGACAATAAATGAAACTTGATAAATCAAAAGAATTATTTGATGAAGCTGTAAATTACCTTCCCGGAGGAGTTAATTCACCAGTACGAGCATACAAACCTTATCCTTTCTTTGCTAAAAGTGCTAAAGGTTCAAAAATATATGATGTTGATGGAAATGAATATATAGATTATTGTTTAGGATATGGACCCTTACTTTTTGGTCATGCAAATGAACATATTATTGAAAAATCCATTGAACAATTAAAATTAGGTACAGATTATGGAGTACCTTCAGAAAAAGAAGTTCAACTAGCAAAAGAAGTAATCAAAAGAGTGCCATGTGCACAAATGGTTCGATTTACAAATTCTGGAACTGAAGCTACAATGAGTGCTATTAGATTAGCACGTGGAATTACAAAAAGAGACAAAATAATCAAATTCGAAGGAGCATACCATGGAGCTCATGACGCTGTACTAGTCAAATCAGGATCAGGAGCTGCAGGACTACCCGATTCTCCAGGAATACCTACAGATACAACAAAAAATACTATGCTCGTAGAATTCAATGATGAAGAAGCCCTAAAAAAACTTATTAATGAAAATAAAGATGAAATTGCATGTATTATTGTTGAACCTGTTATGGGAAATATTGGATGTGTTCCACCTAAAGAAGGTTACCTTGATTTTTTACGTGAAATTACATTAGAAAATGGAATTTTATTAATTATTGATGAAGTTATCACAGGTTTCAGAATAAGTAAAGGTGGTGCACAAGAATATTATAATGTTATCCCTGACTTAGCTACATTTGGTAAAATTGTAGGTGGAGGATTCCCTATTGGAGCTATTGCAGGAAAAAAAGAATATATGGAACAATTTACTCCTAGTGGAAAAATATATCAAGCTGGTACATTTAGTGGAAATCCAATGTCCATTAATGGAGGATTAGCTGCATTTGAAGTTTTAGATGATAATAGTTATAAACAGTTACATAAAAGTGGAGAATATTTCAGAAATGGAATTGTAGACATACTAGATAAATTAAATATTAACTTCCATGTAAATGGTGTTGAATCTATGACACAAATATACTTCACTGAAAATGAGGTATATGATTATAAAACAGCACAAACATCTGATACAGAAAACTTCTTAAAATACTTCCACCTACTTCTTGAAAATGGAGTGTTTATTGCTCCATCACAGTATGAATGTGGTTTTATATCAACATCACATAGTAGAGATGACTTAGATAAAACCTTAAATGCAATTGAAATTGCTCTAACAAAATTATATAAATAAACTCCCCTTCTTTTTTTACTTTTTTTATATTAGAACTTCTTTTAAAAAAAAATAATTACTTATCCTTAAATTTAATAATATATTCATATAAAATTATTAATACTAAAAAAAATATTAGGTTATTAAGTATGAAAATTGCAATTGGACTTGGAGAAAATAAAAATGTTTTAGAAGCAGTGAAACAATTTCCATATGATATAAAAATAGCAAGGACAAATGAAGAATTACTGAATTATTTAAATAATCCAGAAATAGATGGTGTTATAAGAGGATCACTTGAATCAAACATTATCATGGATCTTAAAAAGAAGTATCCCCATATATTTAGAGCTTCCATACTTGAAAAAGATGGACATAAATTCATGTTAACACCTGTTGGTATTGATGAATGTGATACTATAAAAGCTAAAAAAACAATAATACGTGAATGTTCTAGAATTATCAAACAAACTGGACACACTCCAAAAATAGCATTGATTTCTGGTGGAAGAAAACAAGATAAGGGTAGAAGTCCCAAAATAGATCATAGTATTGATGAATGTGAACAAATAGTTCAAGATTTAAAAGATGAATGTAATATAAAACATTACTATATTCTAATTGAAGAAGCAATAAAAGACCATGCAAATGTAATAATTGCACCTGATGGAATAAGTGGAAATATTATTTTCAGAAGCTTAGTCTTAGTAGCTGGAATAAAAAGTTATGGTGCTCTTACATTGAAACAAGAAAAATTATTCATAGATACTTCTCGTTCACAAACTACTGAAGGTTATGTTAATGCAATAACTCTACTGACAAATATTATTAAAACTAAAAATAAGTGAAAAAAGTTATTATTTTATGTAAGAATAAACAAATAAATAGTATAAATAAAAAATTGAAGAAGAATCTACTATGATATTATTACAACCCTTATACTCATTATATGAATGGTATATTACAAGAAACCTTGAAGCAGATAAGATGCCAAACCATGTTGCAATAATAATGGATGGTAATAGACGTTACTCTAAAATTCAAGGAAATATGGATCCAATAGAAGGTCATAAAAAGGGAGTGGATACACTAGAAAATGTTATTGAATGGTGTATTGATTTAGGTATTAATATTGTAACAGTCTATGCATTTTCAACTGAGAACTTCAATAGAGATAAAAAGGAAGTAGAGGGTTTAATGGATTTATTTGTTCAAAGTTTTTTAAATATTAGTACAAATAAGAAAATTCATAAAAATAAGATACGATTAAATGCTGTTGGTAAATTAGAATTGTTTCCAAAAAAAGTTAGAGATGCAATTGACACTGCAGAAGAATCTACAAAAGATTATAATGAAAGAATGATTAATATTGCAATGGGTTATGATGGAAGAGTAGAAATTGTAGATGCATTTAAGAAGATTGCAAGAGAAGTTCAAAAGGGTAATATTGAACCTGATGAAATAAATGAAAAAATGATTAATGATAATTTATATACAGCAGGACTTGAAGATCCAAATCTAGTAATACGTACTAGTGGAGAAGAAAGATTAAGTGGATTCCTATTATGGCAATCTTCCTACTCCGAATTATATTTTACAGATAGTCTTTGGCCACAACTAAGAAAAGTAGATTTTCTACGCGCAATAAGATCATATACACAAAGACAAAGAAGATTTGGAAGATAACTAGATAAAAGAAGGATAAATATGATAGATACACATTGTCATTTAAGTTTTGAAGAATTTGATAATAAAAGAGAAGAAATTATAGAAAATACTAGAAAAGAATTTAAATATATTGTTGACTCTGGTGCTAGTTATAAGGGTAATATTAGATCATTAAAAGTAGCATCACAATACAATGGTTTTATAAAAACCACTATGGGTTACCATCCAGAGTATGCAGGAAATGATAATAAAGAAACTATTAATAAAACTTTGAAACAAATTAGTGATAATATAGATAATATTCAAGCTATTGGCGAAATTGGACTTGATTTCTCAGTAAAAAGATCCGAAAATGAATTAAAAAGACAACATACTGTTTTTGAAAAATTATTAGATATGGCAACTGAATATGATATGCCTATTGTTTTACATGTACGTGATGCTGAAGCTCATGCTCTTAATATTGTAAAAAAATATACTGAAATTCCAGATGTTATATTTCATTGTTTTAGTGGAAGTAAAGAAACTGCAATGGAAGCTGTTGATTATGGATATTATATTTCTTTTGCTACAAATACCCTTTTTTCAAAAAGACATAAAAAAAATATGAAAAAGGTTCCCCTTGAAAACATGCTTACTGAAACAGATAGTCCCTATCTTTCCCCTGTGAAGGGTGAATATAATCAACCACTGAATATAAGAAAGACTATTGAAAGAATTGCAAGAACAAAAAAGATTGATTTTGAAGAAATAGAAAAAGAAACTGAGAAAAATGCAATAGATGTATATAACCTGTAGGAGATTGTATTTATGGATGATATGTTAAAAATGTATATTGAAAAAAGAAGAGAATATGAATCTAAAATAAAAAAGGATTTATTAGATATTGAGAAATCTGTTACTGGATTTGTTGAAGTCGATGATTATTTTAGTATTAAGGATAAAGAGGAGTTAATTACTTTTAAAATCATTGAAATTAATAACATGAAACATGTTACAATAACCACAGCCAATACTCCTGAAACCATTCTTAGTAATTTAAGTATTGTTGATAATCCTGACTTAATTTTATGGGTTATTCAAAATGATAATCTTATTAAACAAGGTTTTAAAGAAGTTTTAATAAATGCTGTTCGTAATGGTGAAAATATAGTAAATACTTTAAGAGAATTAAAAGTTAATTACAAGTGAGTTTATATGAAGCCATATGTATTATTAAATTCAGCCATGACAGTTGATGGTAAGATTGCAACCAACAACAGTTCAATGAAAATATCTGGTAAGAATGATTTAATTAGAGTACATACTTTACGAAAAGAGTATGATGGTATCATGGTTGGCATAAATACTGTTTTAATTGATAATCCTAAATTAACAATTCATAAAATTAATTGTAAAAAATCAGAAAATCCTACAAGAATCATTGTTGATAGTAGTGCTAGAATTCCATTAGATTCAAAAGTTTTAAATGATGATGCTAAAACAATTGTTATTGTATCATCTAAGGCCAACAAAGCTAGTGTTGAATTATTAAAAGAAAAATGTAATGTTATTATATGTGGTTCAAAACAAGTTAATTTAAAATTAGCATTAGATAAGTTATATTCCCTTGGAATAAAGAGTATTCTCCTAGAAGGTGGTTCAACACTTAACTTTTCAATGTTTAAAGAGAAACTTATCGATGAAGTTTCTATTTGTATTGGTTCTAAAATTTTAGGAGGATATGATTCAAAGACCTTTGTTGATGGTGAAGGTTTTGATAAGAATGATTGTATTAATTTAAAAATAAAAAAAGTAGAAAAAATAGATGATGATATTTTATTAAAATATGATGTTATCTATTAAATTTTTTTTAAATTAATCCATGTTTTTTAAGTATTTTTTCAGGATTATCTTTTAATATTTTTGGAATTTCATCTTCAGGTATTTCTGCACCTCTTGCAATACGTTCTGCTAATTCATATGTTATTAAATCATCAGGTGAATGTGTATCCGTATCTAAAACAAGGTTTGCTCCCATATCTAGTCCTAATTTTGCCACATGCCCATTACCTAAACAATGTCCTTTTCTTGCACTGATTTCTAATGATACATCATTATCAATTGCAATTTCCACTTCTTCAGGTGTTATAAGTCCAGGATGTCCAATTATATCTACTTCTGGTGATTCTGCTGCTTTTCTATTTGTTCCTGGTCTTACTGGTTCAACTATTGTTTCACCATGCACTACCACTATTTCTGCACCGTATTTTCTTGCTTTGTTTGCTAATTTATCTATTACTTCTATTGGCGTATGTGTTATTTCTACTCCTGGTATTATGTTAATATCCCAATTATCACGTATATCATTTACTGCTTCAGATATTTTTGAAGCTACTTCTATATTTGATGCATCGACATGATCTGTTATTGCTAATGCTTTATGTCCCAGCACATCTGCTCTTCTTGCAAGTTCTGATGGTAATAATTCACCATCACTAAAAATACTATGTGTATGTAGGTCTATTCTTTTATTTTCTGACATAGATATTATTCTCCAAATATTGTTATGATTAAATTAAATTTATTATATAATTATTTTTATTTTTTATATAATTTTATTTATGAATATGAAATGATATAAATAATATCATGAAAAATGAACTTAGTGTATTTGTACCTTCACATATAACAGGTTTTTTTGAAATTATTCAAAATAGTAATCCCCTTCTTAAAGGCTCAAAAGGTGCAGGTATTACCCTTGATGAAGGTGTAGTTACAAATACGAAAATTAAAGATGGAAATGGAAATATAATTATAAATGTTAATAATAAAGAAGATTCTCTTAACACAATAAGTAAAAAGACTGTTAAGATTATTTTAGATAGATATAATGTTAATATTCAAGATTATGATATTTATATTAATCATGATAGTAAATTACCTATCGGTGCTGGTTTTGGAACAAGTGCTGCATTTGCATTGGGTATTAGTTTTACATTACCTAAGTTAATGGGAATTAATATTAGTTTCAAAGAAGCAGGAGAAATTGCTCATCTTGCTGAAATTTCACAATCAAGTGGTTTGGGTGATGTTATATCTGAAATGTTTGGTGGTTGTGTTATTAGATTAAATGAAGGTTCACCAGTAAAAGGTATAATTGATAAAATTCCAATAACTAAACCTATATATGTTATTACTAAAACTATTGGTTTATTAGAAACTAAGGATATAATTGAAAATCCTATTCATCAAAAGCATATAAATCAAAGTGGTAGTATTTTACTTAATAGATTAATAAATAATCCAAGTATTTCTAATTTCATGAAATTATCAAGAAAGTTTGCAAATGACACACAATTAATTTCTAAAGAAATAGCAGAAATAATAAACATTCTAGATGAAGAAACACTGGGTGCCTCTATGGCTATGCTTGGAAATACAGCTTTTGCACTATCATACAGTCCTGATACAACGATAGATAATCCAATTATAACAAAAATAAATACTAAAGGAATTGAATATAAGTAATAAAAATAGATTCTATATAAAAAAAAGTTTTATAGAAGAAAAAGAATATGAAGATTAAACTTTTTTAACATCTTCAATACAATAAATTATTCCTTTATCTTCTAATCTTGAAGTTACTCTATTTGTCATTTTACCTACTGTAAATACAAGTACACGTAAACCTTTTTCTGCAGCACTACAAGTTGCCTCAGCAGTAGCAAATTCAAAATCTGGATAAACATTTAAATGATTTGTAATAGCCCTTGCACTTGTTCCTAAAACACCTATTCTATCAAAATCTTGTGCATAAATTTCATTTATTTTTTCCATATCACATGCTCTAGATCCACCTTCAGCAATAGGAGGTATTTTTACTATAACAACATCTTTAGGAACTAAATCTATTTCTCCACCAAGATTTATAAGAGTTACATCTTCACCTTCTAAAGCATCATTAAATACTTCTGCATATGCTCCTGATTTATCTTCAGTATCAGCATATAAAATACCATCTTCCATATTTAACCATACTTGTTCACCTTGATGTAAATCTTCAGCAGCAATTGCAGGCCAAATAGATTTATATCCATTCATTGTTGTTAAAACCATATCTGAATAAGATTTAAGATTTATTGCTTCAGTTTTTACCTTATCTATACCATATTTGGTTATTTTATATCTGAAATTTGAGCTTCCTGTTTCAACATAACCCTCTTTAACTAAAGATTTAATATTTTCAGAAACAGCCTGTACAGTTATTCCTAATTCATCAGCAATATCCTTTTGTTTAAGATGAGGTTCCTGCTGTGCAATTTTTGCAAGAATTTGGAATTTTGTGAATTCACCCTTATTTTTAAATATTCTCATATGTGATACCTCTTAATAGTTATTCTATTAAAAATCAATGAAATTTTAATACTATATATTAATATATAAAAATTACTTTATTTAAATCTTTATAAAAAAAACCATTGAATAAAAAATTAATATATTATGTGGTTTGAATAATATGAAACTAAAATTCTTAAAGAAAGAAAAAAAATGAAATAATTAATTAAAATTAACAGAATTATTTAATAATTCCAAAAATTGGTCTATATTATCCTCTGGAATATATGCACCACATGCAACACTATGTCCTCCACCAGAACCACCACATTTCTGAGAAATATCCCTTACAAGATTACCATAATGTACACCATCATAACCAAGTAATCTAGAACAACGAAGTGATACTTTATATCCTGGTGTATCTGAATCAATATGTGTATAACCAACTATAGGTTTTTGCCAATCATAATTATTTAATAACATTCCTGCAATCGTTCCAACAACACTCGCCTTAACATCATCCCCATTAAAATACTGAATATTATCCATTATTTCAACAGAATTATTCTCTTGAATTTTTGTTAAACTCTGAGCAAGATATTGTTTATGTTCTTTAACAAGAGCTTCTAACTCCACATGTCTTTGAGCTCTATGTCCTTTAATAACATCCATTCCCAATTCATAATTATTGTTTCTTCCACAAGCATTGATAACAGTACTATACTCACTTGCATCTTTAAAAGGAGTGTAATCTTCCTCAAAAGTAAATTCATATGTTTCTCCAGAAATTAATTTAGGAATATATTTAACATATCTATCAGGAACTTCTCTTGTCATCATTTTCAATAATTCACCAAATAATTTAGATTTTTCATCCATACTTAAATCACAAAGATATCTTACAGAACCTAAATCATTTTTAACAGGAATTCCCAAGTTTTCCAAGAAATAAACACATTCATTACGATTATTTGTTAGAGGTAGATGAATATCACCAAAGTAGGATAAAGCTACAAATAATGGTCTAGTATGTCTACCATACAATAATAAATCATTTGTATAATCAACACAACCCACTTCCTTTCCATCATTTAAAATTTCAGTATTAAGACCCCTTAGTCGTCCTGTCATACTATTTTGCATATCTCCAACTGCACTTAAAATACCCATCCAACTTAAATCATAAAAATGAAATGATTTAGCAAGTAGATATGATAAACCTCCACCAGAAATTGTATATGATCCATCTAATCCATAATAGTTTGGATTAATTTCAATTAAATTACCCTTTAGTTTTGTACCTAATTTACGTATAGGTGGATGATGATCAAGTACAATTACTGATTTATTTGAATTATCACAGATATTAGATACGTTTTGACCTGCACCTAAATCTGATATTATAGTTAAATCTGTGTCAGTAGTTAAATTTTCTACTTCATTAATATCTACAAAGTTAACACTATGATCTATCTCAAGTTTATCAAAAATAGATGATAAAATACTACCTGCTGTTATACCATCACAATCTGTGTGTGTAAATACTGTAATATCCTCAGCATCTAAAATTTTATCTTTTGCCTTACTAAATAATAAGTCCATATGTTTTCTTGAATCAACAATATTAGAAGAACTATCTCCAACTTCACTCATTTAAAAACTCCATAAAAATTATTAAAAAAAGATTAGAAGATGAATATTTAATTGTTACGTGAATTCTTAATATTTTTAGCAATAGCACGTAATAATTCTAATTTAGTCATATCTTCTTGTTCTACAACAACTCTTCCAGATTTTTCCCACCAAGAACCTGGATAAGATTTATTATGTTCAACAACATATTGTATTTTTAATTTTTTTAGACTCTGACTAATTTCACGTATTTTAGGTTCTTCCACTGATTCTTCAAGGGATAATTTTCTACCTTCACCCCTTGAATGTTCTGAATTTATATATGTTGGCCAAATTATTGTTTTCATATGAATCTCCCTAATTAAATATTTTGTAAAATTGCTTCAACCATGTCTTTAACAGTATATCTACTAGGTTCAATAGTACAAATACCATATTCTGATAATGATTTAGCAGTGATTGGACCAATTGATGCTACAACAACCCTACTTTTCAATGCCAATATAAGTTCATCTAATCTACTAGGTTGACTATTTTTATATACTTCCATAAGATTTTTTACTGTTAGAGGACTTGTAAATGTTATAATATCTACAAGACCATCTATTATATCATTACATAATTCAATAATCTTAGTTGTATCATGAGGAATACCTGATGTGTATGCTTCTGCAATTAATACAGATGCACCATAATCTTCTAAACCTTTAGGTAAAACTTCACGAGCACTTAAAGTTCTTGGAAGTGCTACATTCTTATTTTTTAAATTTATTGATTTGAATGATTCTAATAATCCTTCAGCAGTGAAATCTTTTGGTATTAAATCTGGCTTAAATCCATATTTTAACAATTCTTCTTCTGTTTTAACACCAATTACTGCTATTTTAGAAGGAATAATATCTAACTTACATAGTTTAAAAAAGGATTTAACACCAGCAGGTGATGTAAATACAATCCAATCAAAAGTCTCAATATTTTCTATGATATATACCAATTCCTTAGATTCTACCAATTGTAATTCAAGTGTAGGTACTATTATTGGTTTTCCACCTTTTTTAAGAATCATATCAGATAATGTTTGAGATCTTTCAATAGGACGTGTAATTACAACATTTTTATTGTTAAAATTATTACCAGACATTATTCAAGTTTACTCCTTAATTCTTCACATTTATTATAGATATTTACAACATCCCCAATAATTATTAATGCAGGAGGTCGAATATCTTTTTCCGATATATCGGCCAATGTTCCAGTAACTATTCTTTGATCAGGTAGAGTACCTTTTTCTATTGCACAAACTGGCGTGTCTGGAGATCTATATTTAAGTATTTTTGGAATGTATTTTTTAAGTAATCCAACACCCATAAATACTACTATAGTATCTGCAGTATAATCCCAATTTACTTGTTTTTCACTTTTTTCAGGATCTTCATGACCTGTTACTAATGTAAGACTTGTTGCAACAGCCCTATGAGTTAATGGTAAACCTATAGATGTAGCTGCGCCTATACCTGAATTTATTCCTGGAACAAATTCTACATTAATCCCTTCTTCAAGTAATGCAAGTTCTTCTTCACCACCACGTCCAAATATAAATGGATCTCCACCTTTTAAACGTACAACAGTTTCATGTTTTTTTCCTTGATCAATCAATAATTGATTAATTTCTGGTTGTTTTCTATAATGTTCTCCAGCTCTTTTTCCAACATATATTAATTCAACATCGTCTGGAGCATAACTTAGTAATTCATCATTAGCTAAGCTATCATATAATATAACATCTGCTTTTTTTAATAGTTTTATTGCTTTAAGTGTTATTAGATCAGGATCTCCTGGACCTGCTCCTAACATATATACTGTCATTAAAATCACTCCAATGTTTTAATTTTTATTCTATAGTAGTATTATTTATACAAATACTACAATATTAAAATATTCATTATAAAAAAAAGTGAATTTATTTTAAAAAAAAATATAAAAAAAATAGAATTAATTAGTCAAGAAAACTTTTAAAGAATTTTAATCCATCTTCTGAACGTAATAATTTTTCAACAGCCCTTTCAGGATGAGGCATTACAGCAACAACATTACCATCAACATTACATACTCCAGTTATATTATCAAGAGAACCATTAGGATTACCATCTTCAAATGTTAAAACTATCTGATTGTTATCATATAATGTTTCAAGATTATCTGTATAATATCTACCTTCCTTATGTGCTATTGGTAAATCAATAACTTCATTTTTCTTATATAACTTTGTAAATGGTGTTCTTGTAGTATTTACTTTAAGTTTTTTACTTTTACATATGAATTTTGCATTCTCATTTTCAATAAAAACTCCTGGAACTAAATCAATTTCACCAAGAATCTGTGCACCATTACATATTCCAAGAACAGGATTTTCTTTTTTAGCAAAATCTTTTATTGCATCAATAATTGGAGTAATACCTGCAATGGAACCTGCACGTAAATAATCCCCATATGAAAATCCACCAGGTATTATTACAACATCCATCTGTGATAAGTCAGTTTCATTCCAATATATGTAATGTGAATTAGCACCTACTAAATTAACTGCATATTCTATATCTCTATCACAGTTTGTTCCTGGAAATCTAATTATACCAACATTAACATCAGCTACATCTGTCACTATTATTCCTCACTAATAGTTATTTCATAATCATGTATCACTGGATTACATAATAATTTTTGACACATTTGATCAACTTGTTCTGAAGCAACTTCCTTATTTTCAGCATCAATTGTAAATTTAATAATATTAAGTGTTTGTGTATTTTTAACTTCATAATCTAATAAAGCTAATGCTTTTTCAATAGTTGATGCTTCTGGACTTAGCATACCTTTTTTTAAACTTATTTTTACTTCCACATCAAAATTCATATTATAATTTCTCCTTGACTATTTATTTTTTTATATTATGAAAAATTAATCTTCAAATTTTTCTACGTTCCATTTTTCTTTTTCTTCAGTTGTTAATACTAAATCAACTACTTTATGATAAGCATCAACTACTCCTTCTTCACCTTTTCTAAAGATATCTTTATCGAAGTTGTCTAATGTTTCACTATCCCATAATCTAGTTGTATCTGGACTTATTTCATCACCCAATACTATGTTTCCCTCAGTATCTAATCCGAATTCAATTTTAAAGTCTACAAGAATTAATCCTTTTTCTTTTAAGAACTTAGATAATACTTTGTTAATAACATGTGTTATTTCACGTATTTTATCTAATTGTTCCTGTGAAGCTATTTTTAAAGCAGTGATAATACTATCATTTAACATTGGATCATGATATACATCATTTTTATAGTCAAATTGAATAATTGGAGGATTTAATTCTTGATTTCTATGAAATGGATATTTTCTAAGAAGACTACCTGTAGCAATATTACGACAGATTACTTCTAGAGGAATCATATCTAGGGATTTTGTTAACATTTCATTTGGTTCTACTAATCTTATAAATTGGGTTTTTATTCCACGTTCTTCTAATATTTGGAATAGTTTAGCAGATATCAATGCATTATATTCCCCTTTTTTTGATAAGGTATCTTTTCTACCACCATCAAGAGCAGTGATATCATCCCTAAACTTAATTATTACTTCATTTTCATTTTCAGTTTTATAAACATCTTTTGCTTTACCAGTATAAAGTAATTCTTTTGTTATTTCACTCATATTTAATTCCACAATAATCTTATTTCAAAAGAATAATTCTATTAAATAATATTCTTTTTCTAAAATATAATAATATAATATATGTATAATGTTTATAATAAGTATTATAATATATGAATTAAATAAATTATATTATAATAATTTAATATAAATTAGTTTAATAACTTAATAAGTTAATGAAATAATAAGTTCCAGGTGATTAAATAATGTGTGGAATAGTTGGATGTGTTTTAGATAAAAAAGCTGCTCCTATTATTATTGATTCAATTAAAAAACTTGAATATAGAGGATATGATTCTGTAGGAATTGCTACAGTAACTGATTCAATAAATGTTAAAAAAGGCAGTGGAAAAATTAAAGAAGTTGATGATGAAATCAAACTTAAGGATATTGATGGAAACATAGGTATTGCTCATGTCAGATGGGCTACACATGGAAATCCTACAAAAGAAAATGCACATCCACACTGTGATTGTAAAAATAAGATAAGTATTGTACATAATGGTATAATTGAAAACTACAAAGAATTACGTCAAGAACTACTTAATGAAGGACATGTATTTAAATCAGAAACAGATACTGAAGTTATACCTCATTTAATTGAAAAATATATGGATGAAGGTCTAGACTTATTAAAATCAGTACAAAAAACTGTTAAAAGATTAATAGGATCTTATGCTTTAGCAGTACTTTCATCAGATGAACCTGATAGAATTATTGGAGCAAGAAATGAAAGTCCTTTGATTGTAGGAGTATCAGATCATGGAAACTACCTTGCATCTGATGTTCCTGCTATTTTAAATGAAACTAAGAAAGTAATTTATCTTGAAGATAAAGAAATTATTGTTCTTAAAAAAGATGATGTTACAATAATGGATCTTGACTTAAATGTTCTTGAAAAGAAAATCACCACCATAACATGGGATCCTGAAATGGCAGAAAAAGGTGGATATGAACACTTTATGATAAAAGAAATATATGAAGAACCACAAGTAATTAAGGACACATTATCTGAAGCAGAAAAGATAAAGGAAATCGTTAGTAAATTCAAGAATTTCAATAGAATCTGCTTTGTTGCATGTGGAACATCGTATCATGCTTCACTTATTGGAGAATATCTTATTGAATCCCAGATAGGAATTCCAACAGAAGTAATACTTGCTTCAGAATTTGAATACTTCCAAAAAACATTAGATAAACACACATTAGTAATATTCATAACACAATCAGGAGAAACTGCAGACACAATAAAAGCTCTGAAAATAGCTAAAAAGAAATCAGAGACTTTAGCTATTGTTAATGTAGTTGGAAGTTCCATTACACGTGAAGCAGATCATGTTATATATACAAGAGCAGGACCTGAAATTAGTGTAGCTGCTACTAAAACATACATTAGTCAATTAATATGTATTTACTTACTTGTAGCATATCTTGGTGAAAATGAAAAACTACTTGATAATTTATATAAAATATCAAGATTATCTGAGAAAATACTAAGTAGAGAAGAACAAATAAGAGAAATTGCTAAGAAATATAAGTTTGCACGCGACTTCTTCTATATTGGAAGAGGATTTAACTATCCCACAGCACTTGAAGGAGCATTAAAACTTAAAGAAATAACATATATTCATGGTGAAGGTTATCCTGCAGGTGAATTAAAACATGGCCCACTTGCATTAATAGAAGATAATATACCAGTAGTTGGAATATTACCTCCTGGACCTAGCTATAGAAAAACATACAATAATTTACAGGAAATTAAAGCTAGAGGAGCAGATATGATCATATTAGGTGCTAATAATGACACTCATCTTGATGATATTGAGGATAAATTATTATTTGATCCTGAAATTGATGAAGTATTATCACCATTATTATATATCATTGACTTGCAACTATTAGCATATTATATTAGTATTGAAAAGGGTATAGATCCTGATAAACCAAAAAATCTAGCTAAATCTGTAACAGTAGAATAAAAAAAATAATTACTATGAGAAGGTGATTCTGTGAATGACACTACAAAAGGTGAACTTGTTATAGTATTACTCATATCTCTTCTTGCAATAGGTTGTGGAACAGCTTGTGGAATTAATAATGTTGTTGAGAACATATGTGGTAATATTATACCATCATCTTTAACTGAAACAGAAGACATAATAGATGAAATAGAAAATAATAATGTATCATTACAAGTATCTAATGAATCAGTCAATAACATAGACTATGTTGGTAATGAAATTCATAAAGATAAATCTAAAATAAATGATAATAAAACTAGTACTGTTGATAATAATACTAATAATAAAAATGTAGATAAAAACAATACAAATACTCCCAATACAAACAACACAAAATCTATTGATACATCATCAAATAACAATCAAAGTATAAACAATACACATGAAGAAAATATTCCTAAACCACTAAAAACACTTAAAAAAACTGGAGAGAAATATTTTACTAATAACTCTAACTTAGTAACTAAAATCGAAGAATTAGTATAGTAATACTAATACTCCTCACCCTCTTTTATTAATCTATAATAAAAAAAAAACTTTTTCTGTTAATAAAAAAAATACAATTATCTAAAAAAAGGAAACAATAATATGTATACAACTAAAATAGAACCTAGAATCGGTGAAACAGACGGACTTAGACATATAAACAACACAGTTCTACCAATATGGTTTGAAAGAGCACGAAACAAAATATTTAAAATATTTGTTCCTAACTTTGAATTAACATATAAAAAATGGAATCTTATAATGGTACATTCTGAATTTAATTATTTAAAACAAATATATTATGGATATGATGTAGAAGTTAGAACTTATATTAGTAAGATTGGAAAAACATCATTCACCATTTTCCAAGAAGCTTGGCAAAATGGACAATTAAGAGCTAATGGTAAGTGTGTTTTAGTTTATTTTAATTTTATTAAAGAAGAAAGTGTAGTTATTCCCAAAGATATTCGTGAAAAACTAAAAGAACATTACATTACAGAAGAAGAGCTTGAAAAAAATAATAAAAATGAAATAAAAGAAAATATAAATAAAGTTGAGGAATTAGATTACTTTAACTTAGATAAATAAATCTAAGTATTCTTTTTTTACATTTGATTTCCCATAATAAAGTTAACAATATCCTCTGATGATGATCTGTTAACGATTGATAAGTATGGATCCTCTGATTTTTGGCGTATAACTAATATGTCCGAGATATTACCTTCCTGAATACTAATATCCTTTCCCAATATTTTAAATCCATTTATTGTTGCCATCTTTAAAACATCATGTGCAGTTATCTTATTTTTATATGAACCTCTTACTGCTTTTAAAGTATATTCCATTTCTCTAAACATATCTGGTTTATTGAACATTACATTATCTGTACCTAATGCAACATCAATTTGTTCTTCAACATATGCAGATACTGGAGGTACTCCTACAGATAACATTCCATTGGAACGTGGACATGCAATGATACATGGACTTGTTGAGCTAAGTAACGTAAGATCTTGCATTATTGGATATGTTACATGTACTAGATTTGTAAATCCTGCTCTTAAAGCACGTTCTACCTCTGTTTGATTTGTCATTTGAACAGATTGCTCTTGTAAATCATAGTATTCTGCTACATGAATCATGGCTAGTTTACCCTCTTGATTACATACTTCTGCTATCTGTAGCATTATTTCAGAATCAACATCCTCCACACCACTTAATCCTATCCCATCACAGTGTTGTAGTAACTCACGAGTAATTAATCTTGCTTCATTTGGTGTTGTTGTAGAATCATAGTATTTATCACTTCTTCCCAATATACATGCATTTATTGGAAGATCATATATTGCTTTTTTTAGAAGTTCTATACCCTTTATTCCACCTTCTCTAAAGTCTATAAATGTTGATATTCCAGAGTATAACATTTCTTTTGCTGTTTCATGCATTGATTCTACTATTTGGGAGTCACTTGCTTCATTTAATTTTTGATGTTTTAGTCCATTTGGTGGTTCTACTAGTTGCTTTATAGATAATCCATCACCCACATCCTTTACTATAGAGTCACCTATATGAATATGTGCATTTATAAAGGCAGGACATACTATACAATTTGTAGCATCAATTATTTCGCCCTCTTCATAGTAAGAGGATAGTTTAATTATACGTCCTTCATCATTTATTACAACATTTGTTTTTACAGCATCTAAATTAAAACCTGTAAGTACCAATCCATTTTTAATAGTTATCATAAAAAATCATTCCTAAAAAAAAATCATATTATTGTATCAAAAAAAAATTAATTTAAAAAAAGATGGAGAAAAAAAGTTATGAATATAGTTATAATTCACCATATTCATTTAATGATTTTACATCAATTTCTCCACATCTTACTTCTTCTATAGCTTTAAGAACTGCATTAGCACCAGCTATTGTAGTTACATATGGAATTCCTAATTCAATAGCAAGTCTTCTGATTATATATCCATCATCAGCAGATTGTTTTCCAGAAGGTGTGTTAATTACAAATGCTACTTCCCCATTTAACATAGCATCCCTAATATTTGGTGAACCTTGACTTACTTTACGTATTATATCAATATCCACACCAGGTGCAGCTTTAGCTGTTCCTTTAGTTGCTATTAAATCAAAACCTAATTCTTTAGCTTTCTGTGCTATTGGTGCTATTTTAGGTTTATCTAGATCACGTACACTTAAGAATATTTTTCCTTCTGTAGGTAATTTCATATTAGCTGCTAATTGTGCTTTATAATAAGCTAATCCAAAGTTTTTATCAATACCCATACTTTCTCCTGTAGATTTCATTTCAGGACCAAGTACTGAATCAGCATCAGGTATTTTAAGGAATGGGAATACAGATTCTTTTACAGACACGTGTTTAATATCAGAATAATTTACTAAATTAAAGTCTTTAATTTTAGAGCCTAACATTATTTTAGAAGCTATTTTAGCAATAGGTATTCCTATAGCTTTACTTACAAATGGAACTGTACGACTTGCCCTTGGATTTGCTTCAATAATATATAATTTTGGTTCTGGATCCATTTTTATAGCATATTGAATATTTATTAATCCAACAACTCCAAGTTTTAGAGCAAGTTTTGTAGTGTACTCTTCTACTTGTTTAATAATTTCAGGTGGTACAGTCTGAGGTGGTATTACACATGCAGAGTCTCCTGAGTGAATACCTGCTTCTTCAATATGTTCCATTATTCCACAAACATAAACTTCTTCACCATCACAAAGTGCATCAACATCCAATTCTATTGAATCTTCTAGGAATTTATCTACAAGTATAGGATGTTCTTTAGAAACTTTAACTGCTTCTTTCATATAATCTTCAAGTTCATCATCATCATATACTATTTCCATTGCACGTCCACCAAGAACATATGATGGTCTTACAAGTACTGGAAATCCTATTGAATGTGCTGCTTTACGTGCATCTTCAAGGGAATTTGTTATACCATAATCTGCTTGAGGTATATTTAATTCATTAAGTACTTCTGTAAATTGTTCCCTATCTTCAACCATATCAATACTTTCAAATGGAGTACCTAATATTTTTATTCCTGCATCACGAATATCTTTTGCAAGATTAATTGATGTTTGACCACCAAATTGTACAATAACACCATCAGGATTTTCTTGTTTTAATACTTCCAATACATCTTCTTTAGTTAATGGTTCGAAGTATAATCTATCAGAAATATCATAATCAGTACTTACAGTTTCCGGATTGTTATTTATGAGTATTGTTTCTACATCTTCATCTTTTAGTGCAAGTGCTGCATGTACACAACAATAATCAAATTCTATTCCTTGACCAATCCTAATAGGTCCTGCACCCAATACTGCAATTTTTTTCTTATTATCAGATATTTCATCAGGTAGAGAATCATATGTACCATAATAATATGGTGTTTTTGCCTCAAATTCTGCTGCACAAGTATCCACCATTTTATATTCAGGTTTTAAACCTAATTCTTCTCTTGCTTTAAAGACATCTTCTTCTTTAAGATTTAATAATTGAGCTATTCTTTTATCTGAGAAACCATATTGTTTTATTTCTTTAAATAACTCCACATCATATAAAACACTACTGCCTTGTTGTTGTATTTTATTTTCAAGCTCTACAATATTTTTAATTTTATATAAGAAGAATGGATTTATTTTTGTTATTTCTGAGATTTCTTCAACAGAACGTCCATCTTTAAGTGCTGAATATACTTGGAATATTCTTTGATCAGTTGCATGTTCTAAATCATAATCTGTATAATCAGTGTATTCAAATGCTTCTTGATCAATATCTAATGAACGAATAGCTTTCTGAAGAGCTTCCTCAATAGTTCTTCCTATTGCCATTACTTCACCTGTTGATTGCATTTGAACTCCTAATTCACCAGTATTACCTTTAAATTTATCAAATGGCCATCTTGGTATTTTAGCAATCACATAATCTACTGCTGGTTCGAATGATGCAGGTGTTTCCTTTGTAATATCGTTTGAAATTTCATCCAATGTCATTCCTAATGCTATTTTAGAAGAAACCTTTGCAATGGAATATCCTGTTGCTTTTGATGCTAAAGCACTACTTCTACTTACTCTTGGATTTACTTCAATTACTTTATATTCTTTTGTTTCAGGATGTACTGCAAATTGAATATTACATCCACCACGTATACCCAATGCTCTAATGATTTTTATAGATGCATTACGTAGTCTTTGATTATCTTCATCAGATAATGTTTGTGTTGGTGCTACTACAATACTCTCACCAGTATGTATTCCCATTGGATCTATATTTTCCATGTTACATACTATGATACAAGAATCATTTTTATCTCTCATTACTTCATATTCAAATTCTGCCCATCCAAGTACTGATTCATCAATTAATACTTGGTTAATGAAACTCATATCTAAACCATGATTTACAATTTCCTCAAATTCTTTCTTATTATTTGCTATTCCTCCACCAGTTCCACCTAATGTAAATGCTGGTCTTACAATTACAGGATAGCCTATATCTTCTACAGCTTCAAATGCTTCTTCTAATGAATTTACTGCATGACATTTTGGAATTGGTTCATTAAGCCTTTCCATAAATTCTGCAAATAAGTCACGATCTTCTACATCATTAATAGTTTTAATTGGTGAACCTAGTACTCTAATACCATCAAGAGCACCCATTTTATTCAAATCAATTGCTATATTTAAACCAGTTTGTCCACCCATTGTTGGTAATATTGCATCGACCTGTTCTTTTTCAATAATCTTTGCTACAACTTCAGCTGTTAAAGGTTCTACATATACCTTATCTGCTGAATCTATATCAGTTTGTATTGTAGCAGGATTACTATTAACTAATATTGTTTCAATATTTTCTTCTCTTAATGATTTACATGCTTGAGATCCAGAATAATCAAATTCAGCTGCTTGTCCAATTTGAATTGGTCCTGAACCAATAATTAATACTTTTTTAATATCTTCATCCTTTGGCATTTAACTAACTCCTAAAAAAAATATTTATAAAAATTTTATGATACCTAATAGTTTTTTATTGTTTCAATGAAATCATCAAAGAATTTTTTAGAATCATGTGGTCCAGGTCCAGCTTCTGGATGGTATTGAATACATGAAATAGGTAAATTTTTATGTCTAATTGCTTCTGGTGTTCCATCATTTAAGTTAATTTGAGTTATTTCTAAATCAGTATCTTCAATTGAATCTTCATCAATTGCAAAACTATGATTTTGTGAAGTTATATAAATTTTACCAGTTGCTAAATCTTTAACTGGCTGATTTGAACCTCTATGTCCAAATTTCATTTTATATATCTTTGCACCATATGTTAATGCAATGATTTGCTGACCTAAACAAATTCCTGCAACAGGCATTTTCTGTGCTATTTGTTTTATTGTATCTTGGATTTTATCTACATTTTCTGGATTTCCAGGTCCACTAGATATTAATACTCCATCCACATCTAAATCAAGAATATCTTGAACAGAAGCAGATGATTGTAAA
>NZ_MAIF01000123.1:0-15692 GCF_001729395.1 Methanosphaera sp. A6
GTAGATAAAAAAATAAAATTTAATATATGATTTAGAATATATTAATTATTTTCCTGTAAAAACTCCAATAAGATTATTGCAAGAACATAATATACAATTATTAATGAATGACTTAGTAACAAAAATCCAATGCAAGTTTGATTATAATCAAAAATTAACTAAAAAAGAATCAGTTGAATTAAGTCACCAAATTGTAAATTATTTTATAGAATGTATAAAAAAAGAGATAGTGAAATATGATTGGGATAATCTTATAAAAAAATTAATTTTAAATTATGAAAATATTTTATTTAATAGATCTATATCTTCAGTTAATAATTTATATTATTATTTTAATAATAAAGACAATTCTAGTGTTATACAAGACATTGTTTCTGATGATTATGAGTTGGATAAACTATCAATAAGTACTAGAATTTTAATAGAAATATTGTCTGCAGAACAAAATTTTAATAGTAAAGTAAAAATATCAAATGAAAATTTTGATACTTTAATGGCTTTAACTTATAATTATATTGAATGGACATTCAATAGCGATTATATAAATTCAGATTATATAGATTTTGAGATTACGCCTTTAGAATCAAATCGTTTTGGTATAAAAACTAATTTAGGAGAAATTTTTGATACTTTTAGAAATAATAAATCATTAGAACATATAAATAATTTTTCTACAAATATTGATAGTAAAAGTAATATTGAAGAAAAACCAAGTGATGAATTAGATGAAGCATTTAAATCAGAATTTGATATAACTTTAACAGAATATGCTGATTTTGTATATGCTTTGATAAGTTTAGCTCAAAAAAATGAAGAAGATATTGTTTTTATTTCAAAATCTAATTTAATAAATCATTTAAAATGTGAATTAAACTGGGAATATAATAAATCTTCATATGCAATAGATAATTTTTCATTAAAATATCGTGATAGATGGGAGATACCACCGGAAGGTTATTCTGAAAATGATATTTATCCCTGGGTTTTTAGAAGGTCTTTATCTTATTATCTAAAACCATTAATTATTAAAAATGACAAAAATGAAACGGTTATTTATGGTTTTAGAAATGTTTATCATTCTGGTTTAAATTTAATAAATTTAATTACTAAAGGAGTCTATAAAACAAATAATTCTTCCAAAAAATTTACTTCTTTAATTAGCAAAATGATTGATAAAAAAGGAAAAGAATTTAATGAAATCGTTTTTAAATGGTTTGCAGATAATCTCAATTTATCAAAAAAATTTAATTATAAATTAGAATCTAACGTACAAATAGATAAAATTGTAAAAGTTGAGCCGAAATATGGAGATATTGATATTTTATTATTAGATAAGGATAAACAACGATTATTTTCAATTGAATGTAAAAATATTGAAAGTGCTCGAAATCCTCGTGAGATTATACATGAAATAGAAAGATTTTTTGATGATAAAAACTGGATTAAAAAACATCAAAGAAGAGAAGATTGGATAAAAAATAATTTCGATAAATTAGGTGATAAAATAGGAAATAATTTAAAAAATTATAAAATATTTTCAATGTTTATTGTATCTGAAGAGTTACCTATAATTTATTTAAAGAAAAATCCTATTGATATAATTCCTTTTTCACAAATCAAAAAAGAAGGGCTAGGATTTTTAGATAAATATTATTAATATATACAAAATTTAGAAATGTTTATTAATAAAAATTTTATTAAATAGTTAGACTTGTGTCTATTTTATAATATATAAAATATTAATTTCCCCTCTTTATTTTATCTATTATCTATTTAAATTTAACTGATTTAGAAAATAAATTATAAAAATACGATATTAATAGATTAAATTGTTATTTATAGTAATAATACACCTTTTTATATAATAACTAACAAAATTTTTTTAAATATAGATGATAATATGTGGACTGATGATTTTTTTGAATTATTTTATTCAAATGATACTAAAAATATAAAAAAAGCACATGAATTAAAAAATAAGAATATACCAAATTTTCTTTATAAATATAAATCTATTGATGATAAAGGGTATACTTTTGATTTATTAGAAAATGATTTAATATATTTGTCTAATGTGAATAATTTAAATGATTTATATGAGGGTGAATTATTTTTTGATGTTCAAAATGTTTTTCATAAAAATCTTGAACCTAACATTATAACTACTTTTCTTGAAAGATCAAAAATGAGTATTGAAGAAAAAGAAAGAATACTTAATTCAAATAATCCTTATTTAGAAATAATGGAATATATTTATGAAACCGAACCTACAATTAATAAGGATATTCCCTTTGAAGAATTTAATGAATTCAATACTAAAATGATTTTGGATATTTTGAATGGAATTTATGATGATTTTAATAATCATAGTAAAAAAACTGTTTATTTAACTTGTTTTTCTGAAAATCATGATATAATATTAATGTGGTCTTATTATTCTGATTCTAATAAAGGAATTTGTATTAAGTATAATAGTAAAGATTTTAAAAATTTCATAATACGTTCATGTTTTCCTATCAAATACGAAGATGGTTATGAGTATACTGATGAGTTATCAAATATGGAAGAAAATACATTTAAACTCCTTTTTGATCCATTTTTAAGAAAAGAAACTGTGTGGAGTCATGAAAAAGAGTGGCGAATTTTATTTAATAAGGAACTTCTTTTAAGAAGTGCTATTAAAATTGGTGAAAAATATTTTCTTAAATTACCTAAACCTTCTGCCATATATTTAGGAAAAAGAATCACAACTGAAAACAAACGAAAAATATTTGATATTTGTAAAAAAAGAGAAATTTCACTTTATCAAATGGAAAAAGATAGTAGGAATGCTAAAATTTATGAAAATGTTATTTTAAAATATTCTGAAAAAAATTGGGAAGATGAATTATTTATTGTAGAGTCTATTAAAAATAAGGCTTGTAAATCATTAATTAATAATTATTTTAATTATTCGAGATCTATAGGATATTAAAAAAGGATTTTCAAGAATTATTGATTCATTTAAAAATCTTACTAATAATGAGATACAATTCTTCATAGATGAATTATTATTTAAAAATAATATTTCACCAGTTTTATATCCTTATTACAATAATGTATTGTTATTTTTAATACAATTACTGGATAATAACTCATTTAATGATATTAAAACTAGTGATGGTTTAACTATTGAAAAAAATATAGAAACATGGATAGGATATTGTATCTCAAGTTTTTATAATAAAAAGATTGTTAGATATTTAATTTACTTTGAAAGATTATTTATGAGATTTTATAATCGTTACATTATACTCAATCATGAAGAACAACAGATTATTGAACGGGAATTATTTAAATATAAATTTAATAATAATTATGTAACATTAATTAAAGATGATATTTACGATGAAGTCAAATTAATGCATCCATTCACAAATATAGACCAGACAGAATTAATTAATAATAATATTAAAGATAATTTACAAACAGTTATTAATCTATTTTATATAAATGGTCAGTTTGATGAAGAAAGTTGTTATGAAGAATATCAAAAATTAAAATCAAGTGTAGAACGCATAGAAAAAAATAGCCAAACAAGATATAATGAAATTTTTTCAAATTCAAAAGAACTCATTCCTATTCATTACGATACGTTACTTAATAAAAACTATGATTTTCAATTAAATGGAACTGGAGCAGTATTAAATATGAATAAAGAAATTTTAAAATTAATAAATCCTAAAGATAAAAAAATGCTTGAAAATTTAGGAAAAATTAATAATAATTATAAAATTTCAAATTCCATTTTAAATTGTTGTGATGAATTAAATATAGAATATAAAGAAAAGATTAGGATAAATATTAATGATTATTTTAATCCTAAAAATAATCCATACATTTTAAATTAATATAATAATTAATTTAAATATCTTCTTTCTTTTATAATTTTGTTCAAGTTGTGATGTAAAATTCGGCATTTTACATTATATTTTCATTTCCCTTTTTACTACTATTTTTTATAACATCATACAATAATCATTATCTTATTGTTCATTTTCTCTCACCTATTTTTCCCCTCTTTGTCGTTTATTATGATACTATATGCTAAATATGTGGTTAATTTGAAGTCATGTTTTTATTATATGGGATGAATGTTTTGAAAGGTTGAAAGAGAAAATTATGAATAAATAACTTCATTTATTTCTCTTTTTTAGTTGTTAATTGTATTCAGAATTAGTTGTGTGTATGTTTTTTGGATGTTTTCTTCTTTTGTTAGTGATTCTAGGAATCTGTTTAGTTCTTTTGCTATTTGTCTGAAGGATTTTCTTCCGTCTTGGTTTAGTTGTTTTATTATTTCTTGGTCTGTGTTGTCTAGTTCATTTATTGTTGTTTCGTTGTTGTTCATATTTTCACCTATTTTTTATATTTTTTTATAGTATTTTTATACTATTCTTGTTATTTTTTATATTATTGTTTGCTCTTTGTTATTGTATTTAATATTTTTAGTATTTAAATGTTGTTATAAATTGTTTATTTTTTTATAGATTTTAGTGTATTTTTTTTATTTTTATTCTTGAAAATTAGCATTGTTTTATAACTTGTTCATATAAAAAGTAGGTGGGTGGGTAATAGTAGTTGTAATTGATTTGACTACTATTAGTGAGGAGGTTATTTTTTTAGAACTTCTATGGTATCACCATATAAATCGTCTCTTCTTATTTTCCAGATTAGAGTATCACCTTTTTCGATGTTTGCAGCTACCCTTATTGTTTCAGGAATTGTTATTCTGTTGTGGTGATTGCTGACTATAACTGTTTTGTTGATTACTTCTGGTAGTACTGTGTCTTTTTCGTCTGGTGGTATTTTTTGTAGTTTTATCCGTGTTTCTTCTTCTTGTGTTATAATCCATCGGAGATAGTCTCCTGGTTTTATTCTCATAATGTTCGATATGGTGTAGTTTATTCCTACACGCAGTATGTTGTTCTGTTTTCCAACTAAACTTTCACATGTAATGTAATGTTTTTTCATGATATCCTTGGATTTACTTGATTTTTTAGATATTCAATATCTTCTGGTTTAATAACTGTATTGGCAATGATACTGTTGGTTTTAACATTTTTTATGATGTATTCATGAACGTAGATTTTGAATTCGTTATTGTTTCTGAAATTGCCATGTGATTTAAGGTATTCTATGTTTACTGAATCTGCTAGTGTATCGTTTTTCATGAGGATTATGTTTTTTATTAGTGTATTTGCTGCTTCGTTTCTGTGTTTTGTTTTATCTGTGTCATTTAATAGTCTTTTTTTGGTTTCTATTTGGTTGTTTAGTTCTTTGTCTTGTTTTATTATCTTGTTTACCTTGATTTTTAGTTTTTTCTTGTATTGTTTTGTTTTAACTATTTCGTCTTGTAGTCTGTCTAGTTCTTTTTCGTATATTTCTATCATGTTGTTGTAGTAACAGATTAGTTCCTTGTTTGTTGCTTGTTTTTCTCTGTATCCTATCTCATCAATGTTGAATTTTAGTTTCAGAGCATCTCTTATGAATTTACTTCTGTTTCCTTTGTCAATATTTTCTAATAAGTTATCATTATCTCTAAAATGATATGTTTTCTGATTTTTCATTTGATACACCCGTTATATTATTTTTTTTAGTATTCCTGTTATTATGGGTGTGTAATCGTTGTAAAAAAGTATAAAACCTGTAAAATAATTTCATTAGCTGTGTTTTGTAGATGTTTGAGGTTTATGTTTAATTTACTTTTTTAGTCATATTTCATGAAAAAAGATATCATACTATAAATTTATTAATAAAAAAAGATATAATAATTACTATCTCAAAATTAATTACTATTATTTATCCTAGTTCATTTTTATTATTAAGTTATAGCTTATTATTATAAAAACTAGTATAAACCCTTTTTTTATTTAATTTCCATTATTTGATAGTATTGCCCTGTTTTTTCATGTAATTTCTTACACTCTATTTTTATCTTATACCAGTTGTACTTGAAATACTAATTATATATCACTCTTTTTTTATTAATAAACTTTGATAATTGAATATATCGGAATTAAAAGGATAATTATACGAATAATTACAATTAAAGTTATAAGATTAATTATAATTTTAGTTGCAAGTTTAGTTATACTGTATGTTATAACAATACTCATAATGTGGATATAACGAAGTAAACGTAAAAATAGGTTAAAAAATGTGCTACAATTAACATTTGTGCTACACTTTATAACAATATGTGCTACAAAATAAAATTGTGCTACATTATATATTTACTAACTAACTGAAGTTACCTTCACTTCTTCAATTTGATCATACAAGAAATCTTCATCAATACCTAACTCATCAAATTTCTCTTTCATATCAGTATGAACACTTAAAAATGAATCAGCTTCAACTTTATACTCACCAGTTTTATCAGAATATGAATTTACCTCTTTAGTTTTATCACCCATTAATGATATTGCTTTTGAAGCTCCAATCTGACCATTCTGATACTGTTCATAAATAGTTGAACCTTCTAACATTGCAGTATATGTTCTATTTTCACTATTTAACCTATTAATTTGAATATCAATGAATTCAATATATGATTCATTAGATACTTTTGTTTTTAAATCTTGTAACATTAATATTTCCGTTGATGTAGTATTTATTGATTCAATTTCGTACTCTTTAACATCCTCATTAGAAGGACTAGTTTGATTTCGTATTATATCGCCTGCAGCATCAGTCTTATTCTCAATATCACTTATTTCCTTAATACCATCATAGAAAGTTTGTTCTTCTAAATCATGTAAATATCCAGAGATACCAAAATAAGCTAACGGAATAACAATAATAATCGCTAAAATTAATATTATCAGTTTATTTTTCTTTTCCATGTATATCACTATAATTATTTATGAATATTCTATTATATGTCAATTTCAAATATTAAAGGAACATGATCACTATGATTATCTTCATTATTAGCATATTCTATTCTACTTCCAACATCAAATGAAGTAATTAGTTCTGGTTTAGCAAACAAATAATCTATATGAAAATCTCCATCATATCTATGAAATGTATCTATAGATTCTTCACCTATTTTTTCCTTCTTAAAATGGTGATATATACTTTCATAACCATAATTTCTTAAAATTCTAACAAACATATCTTTATCTTTTTCATTACTATCATTACCTACATCAATATTAAAATCGCCACACATAACAATATTATTTGAGCTAATAAATTTATATTTAAATGTTCTTAAATATTTAAGCGTTCGAGGAAGATATGGTTCATCAGTCCATACACCAATCAAATCAAATGAGTCATTTACACGTACTGAAAGAAAATCATTGCAAGATTTTAAATTCCAATTATTATTTTCTATTTTAATACTATCCTTTGCGATAATTGCTATTCCTTTCTTCCTACCATTAACATCATCATTATCATATATACGTTGTTAACCATCGTAGTGTTCAATATATGAATACAAACCATTAACATCATCATTATCATATATACGTTCTAAATAAATACTATTTTTCATAAATTTTTTATAATCTTCATCAACAACTTTAGGTCTATTGACTTCTAGGATAACATATATATCTGCGTCTAATTCTCTTATTTTCTTATATTTTTTATTAGCATAAAATGCCATACCACAATTCCAACTAACAATTTTCATTATCTCACCCATAATTATTTTTAGATATAATGATTCGTTTTATATATTCTTTTTTAATTTCTTTCAGCAACACTCAATAGGCTGTTTTTTAAATTTAGATAGTTTTAATAAAACAGGCTAAAATTTCAGGAGACACTCCAAAACTATGGGAGAAAGATGATTAATTTCTGAAATAATAAAAAGAAAAAAAGAGAAAATAACAGTTTATGTTGTTACTTTCAAACTCATATATTTAGAATTATTATAGTAACTATCACTAGCCAAGGCAGTTAACAGTATATTATATGTTCCTTTTGTCTGTGTTACTGTGTATTCATAGTTGAATTTACCATTGGTACTAGTGATGTTAGCTATATCTACTCCACCTATTTTTATGTTTAGTTTTGTTCCTGCTATCAGGTTCTTGTTTTTGTCTGTTATGTTACCTGTGATGTATATCTTGGATCCACTGGTAGTTGTTATAGTGCTTGTTACTACATTAACATACTGGTATGCTTTCTTAACTGTCAGTGTTGTACTCGCGTTTCTTGTTTTGTAAGTGTCTGTTTCCTGTATTATTACTGTTATTTTGTTGCTGTAGCTTGTTCCTGTTGGTATAGTGTAGTTGTATGTTAGTTTTCCATAGGTTACATCTATATTCGTGGCTATTGTTTTACCGTTTAGCAGTATATTTGCTTTGAGGTTGTCTTTTACTGTTGCTCCACTGGTGTTTGTTACTGTGGCTGTTATTTTTATTGTGTCTCCTATGCTTGCATTTATTGTTGGTGCTGATATTCTAAGAGTGTTCTTGTTGGATGTAAGGTTTAGTGTCCTGGTACTGTTAGCGTATACTGTGTCGCCTTTATAGGTATATGTGAGGTTATGTTTTCCTTCTGTAAGAGTGTTGTTAAATGTATATCTGAAGACTCCTTTACTGGTCTTTACTGTTGTTACTGCTTTACCATCTATTGTAATTGTTACTTCTCCATTGGTTGTTGCTTTTGCTCTTGTGGTTGAGTCCATTACTGTTCCATTTAATGTTACGGTTTTTCCAATGTATCCAAGAGTGTTGCTTGCTGATATATATGTTCGTCTGTTGTTTAGTGTTATGTTTTACTGTCTTGTAGCTTCCTGCATAGTCCTTGTTACTAAGGGCAGTAATATTAACCAGGTATGTAGTATTAGTCATACTGCTTGGTATTTGGTACACATAGCTTAGTTTTCCGTTTGTAATGTTCATTTTGAATGATTTTATCAGATTGTTTCCATTACTTGTAGGTGTGTATATGTCTATACGTGCTGTTGTATTGGTGTTTACCTGTTTACCTGTGCTGTCTTGTAGTGTGCTGTTAAATGTTATGTTTCCTTGTTTGTATCCTCATAGTGTTTTCTGGTATAGTTTAGTATAGGTTCCTACCTGTAGTGTACCTGTTTGTCCTGTTGATTTAAAGTTTTTGCTCTGCTGTGTTGTTATTGTCATGGTGTAGCGTGTTATTTCTTTTCCATTAACTCAATTTTTTGATCTATACAAGTTAAGAAGTTAGCTATTTTCTCTTGTTCTTTAGATGATTTAGGAATTTTTATTTTCATAGATTTAATATCCTTACTATTTATAGATTCAAAAGTACTTCCTTGAATGTATTTATTCCATTGATTTTTACTATTTAATTTAGCCAAATAGAAAAACATGAATCCAGTAGATATACTTGGTTTAATAGAACAGACCCCTCTTCCAATACACACATCATATTGTGTTATGACTATATCACCAACAGGTGCTCGTACAGTTAAAAGTATTTCTCCTTTTTTAGCTATTTTAGTAATTTTTGAAGTATATATTCTTGGTATAACATAGTTATTTGCAATATCTTGATTCCCTTGTACTAAAATAGTATCATTTTGATTTTTAGTATAATATTTTGATGAAGGTGATTGACCCATAGTTATTTTATTTATTTGGCTTAATTTTTTTTCCTCCCATTCCTCTTCAAACTCTGGAAATCGTAGTTCTGGTATGTTTTTATTACATTGCAATTCCTATTGGTAGAATTATAAGAAAAACAACAAATGATGAACAAGTAATAGATGTGAATACAAAAGAAGTATTAGAATCAGAAGAGAGAATAAATCAGATAGTAGATACTATAATAGAGATTCATGATAGAAAAACATATAACAGGGAATTTACATCTATTCTTGCTGTAAGTTCAATACCTGTACTTAATACATACTATGATTTATTTAAGAAAAAGAATCATGACTTGAAAATAGCAACAATATATTCCTTTGAAGCAAATCCTGACTTAACAGAAGATGAAATTCATCCAAGAACACTACTTGATAATCAAATAAATGATTATAATGAAATGTTTGGTACAAGTTATTCAACAGATACATTTCAAGGCTATTATCAGGATATTTCTAAAAAATCAAAGGATAAGAAAATAGACATACTATTAGTTGTAAACATGTTTTTAACTGGATTTGATAACAAGTACTTAAATACTTTATATGTTGATAAAAATCTTGAATATCATGGACTTCTACAAGCATATTCAAGAACAAATAGATTATGTAATGATAAAAAAGCACATGGAAATATAGTTGTATTTAGAAATTTAAAAGAAAAAACTGATGAAGCAATAAAAATATTTTCCAATGAAAATGCTCTTGAAACTGTTATAATGAAACCATACAAGGAATATGTTAAAATATTCAATAGTGAAGTAGAAAAACTAAATAAAATAGTTCCAACAATTGAAAAACTAGATGATTCAAAAGATGTTGAAACAGAGAAAGAATTTATAGAAGTTTTTAGAAACATACTACGAACATTAAATAAATTAACACCATTTGATGAATTTAAATTTAAAGATCTTAATATTTCACAACAGAGTTTTGAAGATTATAGAAGTAAATACTTAGACATATATGAAAGAGTAGAAAATCCACTGACAAAAGAATCTATACTAAATGATATAGACTTTGAAATGGATCTTCTAAGAAGGGATGATATAAATGTATCATACATATTAGAACTTCTAAAAGGTCTAGATCCAACAAAACCAACCTTTACAAAAGATAAAGATTTCATAACTCAAACAATGAACAAAGACAAAGAACTAAGAAGTAAAATAGATTTAATTGATGAATTCATTTCCACAACTATGGTGGATTGTAATGTAGATACTGAAGAAAAATTAGAACAATTCATGAATCAAAAACGTGAAAATGCAATAAAAGAATTAGTAACTACTGAAAACTTGAAAGAAGAACTTATTAGAGAGATATTAAAAGAATATGAATTTTCTGGAAAAATAAAAGAAATGAATGTAGATGAAACCTTTAATAAAAAACTAAAATTAAAAGAAAGAATAAAAAAGAGAGATTTACTAGTTCAGAAAATTAAAGATTTAATAGAATTATTCACTTGGTAAATATAAATAATCTTTATAATTTATGACTTTTTAAACAAAAAAAATAGCAATATATAGAATATAATATAAAAATATTTAAGGATGAGTGTATATTTAAAACATGTAGTGAACTATAATGTTTAATAAATAACAATCTTCCTTATTTAATTTTTCATGTAAACTTATTTTAAGAATAGATTAGAAACACTTATTTTTTGGTTTTATGTGGAAGTTGTTTTTTTATTAATTTTCTAAAACTCTAAATATAATAAGATAGATATATTAAATTAATAGTATATTTTTCTTATGAAAATATACATAAATATATATTTAATATTGAACATATTTTATTTTAATTATTATTACAATGTTTATTTTAATAATAATTTTATTGATAAAATTATAAGATTTTAAGGGAAGAGTTGATAATTTGTCAAAGTATATAGTAGTAACTGGTGGTGTGGTAAGTTCCATAGGTAAAGGAATTACTTCAGCATCAATTGGAAGAATTTTAAGGTCATATGGTGTTAATGTAACAGCTATTAAAATTGATCCATATCTTAATTGGGATTCAGGTACTTTAAATCCATACCAACATGGAGAAGTATATGTAACAGATGATGGAATGGAATGTGACTTAGATTTAGGACATTATGAAAGATTTCTTGATGTGGAACTTTCTGGAAAAGCAAACATCACTACAGGAAAAGTATATTCCTCTGTTATTGAAAAGGAAAGAAAAGGAGAATACTTAGGTTCTTGTGTTCAAATCATTCCACATATTACTGATGAAATTAAGTTAATGATTAGAAATGTTGCAGAGAAAACTAAAGCAGAAGTTGTTATGGTAGAAGTTGGAGGAACTGTTGGTGATATTGAAAGTCAACCATTTATTGAAGCAGTAAGACAACTTAAAAATGAGGAAGGACATGACAACTGTATGTTTGTACATGTAACATATGTTCCTTATCTTAAAGCAGCAAAAGAATTTAAAACAAAACCTACACAACACAGTACTAAGGAATTAAGAGGTCTTGGTATTAATCCTGACATGATTGTATGTAGATCTGAATTATCATTAGATGCAAATCTTAAGGAAAAAATAGCTCATTTCTGTGATGTACCAATTGAGGCTGTTATTAATACTCCTGATGCACATTCAATCTATGAGGTTCCATTGATTATGTACTCTGCCAATGTTGGAAGTTATATATTAAATAGATTGAATATTGATACTGCTACTAATAAGGCTGATTTATATGAATGGAGTCAAATTGTAGAGGATTTAAAAATAGAAACTCCAAAGGTTAAAATAGCTGTTGTTGGTAAATATATTGAATTAGAAGATGCTTATATTAGTATTAGAGAATCATTAAAACATGCTGGTGCTGCTAATAAAGTTCATGTTGATATTGACTGGATTAAGGCAGATAATGACTTTAATATTGATATTCTAAAGCAATATGATGGTTTATTAATACCAGGTGGTTTTGGTGAAAGAGGTATTAATGGTAAGATTGAAGCTGTAAAATATGCAATAAAAAATAACGTGCCAATCTTTGGTATTTGTCTTGGTCTACATGCTATGAGTATTGCTATTGCACAATTAAATGGTTATCCTGATGCTAACAGTACAGAGTTTGATGAAAACTCCACTTGTCCTGTGATTGACATGATGGAAGAACAAAAGAAAATCAACAATATGGGTGGAACCATGAGACTTGGTGCTTATCCATGTAAAATAAAAGAAGGTACACTTGCATATGAAGCATATAAGGATACAAATATATCTGAAAGACACAGACATAGATATGAAGTAAACAATGAATACAGAGATATTCTAACTAGTGCTGGTGCTATTATTTCTGGTACTTCACCTGATGATTTCCTTGTTGAAATGATTGAACTTGAAAATCATCCATGGTTTTTAGGATGTCAATTCCATCCAGAATTTAAATCACGTCCAAATAAAGCACATCCATTGTTTAAATCATTTATTAAAGCTGCAAAAAATAAAAAACAAAATCAAAAATAATCTTAACCTTCCCTATTTTTTTTAAAAAGAAAGTGTTATGGTATATAATTTAATAAAAATTTCTGGAATTCTAATTGTAACTGTGTGTTGTATTATTGCAACATATACTGATGTTAAATATGGTATTATTCCAAATAAATTAACAATACCATTATTTGTTGTTGGAATATGCTTAGTTAGTCTTTATTATTTTTTAAGTAGTACTTTTAATTTTTTTTACTATGTTTCAATTGTGATAATTTTTCTATTAAATTACATTTTATGGTATTTGGGTCTTTGGGCTGGAGGTGATGTGAAATTATTTACTGCAATTTCAACACTACTTGTACCTGAATTTTTAAGTATTATTCCTAATATGGAGTTTAATGTTATTTTATTTAATTTAACAATTCCTACATTGGATTTGATGATAAATAGTATTTTTTCAGTAATACCATTAATTATGTGTTATTGTATCTATATTATACTTAAAAAGAAACGTTATTTATTAAGGCAATTATATTATGTTGATGATTTCTATAGGAGTGTGTTTACACTTAATTTAATGATTATTGGATATTCTATCATATTTACTGATAGCTTCTTAATAAAAATCATTTTCATAACATGTTTTGTAGTTGTGTGTAACAGGCTATTCTACAAGTGGTATTTTATTCTGTTGAGTTGTGTTGTTATCTTTTCATTAGGTATTGATAGTGTGGTGTATTTATCTGAATTTATTATTTTTAATGTACTGGTGATTGTAAATAATATTTTTAGATTAAATATTATATCAAGTTGTTTAACAAGCATTGTTGATGTTAATGATTTATGTGAGGGTATGATTTTATCGTGTTGTTTGTGTAAGTGTAGAAATACCTACTTTTTTAGTGATAATGGTTTTAGAAATAGAATACGATACTTTACAAGTAAAGATTATAGAGAGAGTGTTGTGATTTCCACCAAGGTAAGTGGTTTAACAAGTGCTGATATATATGATATTCATATTTTTTCCAATAAAATGGGTATTTATAATATTCCAATAAAGAAGACCTTACCATTTGCACCTTTTATTCTTGGAGGTTTACTTTTAACATACCTCTGTGGTAATATTCTAAAGATTACCTCATATCTGATGGAGATGATTTAATGGATTCAAGAGCACAAGTTTCACTTGAATATCTATTAATATTTTTAATTTCACTTAGTATACTTTCCATGTTTTCAATACCCCTCATTGAAGATACTGTTAGTGATGTTAATGATATAAAAAAATCAATGGATATAAAAAATACTCTCATTGAATTATCAAATAATGTGAATTTAGTACATGCTTCAGGTTATGGTTCTAAAAAAACTATAAGCATGAATATTCCATGTAATATGAATATATATTATAAAACAAAAAATAGTAGACATTATCTTTATTCATATTGTGTTTTATCTGATAATACAAAAAAAGAAATTGAAGTAGAAATTCCATGTAGAGTTAGTTTTAATAATAAACCCACATATTACTATACTTCTCTAAAAAAACAGTGGTATTATAACATAGAAGTTAAGTGGATTGAATATAATGATGATTATTTTATGAATATATATTTTAGGTAAAAAATAGATATGAAAAAAGAATTTACTTTTTTATTCTTTTTCGGATTGATTTTCTTGTGATAATTCTTTAAGTTCCTTATACATTATTTTTCTATCTTCTTCTGAACGATTTTCATGATATACTATTTCTTCTAGTTCTTCTTGTCGTTTAATGAGTGTGTTTAGTATTTCTGTTATTGGATCTGGTATTTTTCCATGTTCTAAATCATGTTTATGTTTACTTTGTTTTTTAATAGATTCTAATGTTCTTCCAGGTATTCCTACAATTGTTGAACCCTCAGGTGCTGGTTTTGTAACAACAGATCCTGCTCCTATTTTACAGTTATCACCTATTTCAATATCTCCCAAGACTATTGCATTTGTTCCTACTACCACGTTATTTCCTATTGTTGGATGTCTTTTTTTACTCTCCAGACTTGTACCTCCAAGTACAACCCCCTTATATAAAAGAACATCATCACCTACTATTGTTGTTTCTCCAATAACTACTCCCATTCCATGATCTATGAAGAATCTTCGTCCAATAGTAGCTCCCGGATGTATTTCTATTCCTGTTAAAAATCTATTAATGTGGGAGATGTATCTACCTATTAATCTATGATTTTTCATCCAAAACCAATGTGCGATTTTATGAAACCATATTGCATGTAGTCCAGGATAACATAAAATTACCTCTATGGTACTTTTTGCTGCAGGATCATTAGAGAAAACTGTATGTATGTCTTCCTTAATTGTATCAAACATATTTTTCTATCCTCATGTTATGTTAGTTATCTTTTTATATTTTATTATTATTTATTCTTTTGTGTATCATATTTTTTGTATTATTTTTAAAATTATATTTATTTCTGATAATTAATAAACATAACAACGTTAACTTTAAATAGTATAAAATTTATAAAGAGATAATGAAGACTATAATATATAATAAAATAATTCAACAATAAGTTTTTTTTAATATGTTAAAATATAACAATTGTTATAT
>NZ_MAIF01000124.1:0-16972 GCF_001729395.1 Methanosphaera sp. A6
ATAACAACAAAATCTTGTTGAAAAATACTAAAACAGAATTGTTGCACATTCTCTATATTACTAAAAAAAGAGGACATTTGTCGGATACTCTAAATCTGAGTGTCCAACAAAAGTCTGATTTATAAAATATTACTACGATGTATGGTCTTCATATACCTATATAAAGAAATATTAGTTTTGAACCATCTAGTTATGATTTAAAAATAAAGACAAACATCAATTAAAAAATATTTCAGTTTAAAATTAACATCATAAATTTTTACATATAATTTATCATATAATAATATTTTAATTATTATTATAATTTTATTTTAACAGATAAATTTATATTAACATATTAATATATATTGTAATAGGAGGTTTTTGATTATGGTTTTAGCTACTTCTAAAATATATGGAAATTTTCAAACAAGCATTCCTAAAGAAATAAGAAAACAATGCAATATTGATAAAGACTATATTATAGAATGGGACATTACAGAAGAAGGAAAACCTGAAATCAATTTCAGGAAAAAAAGAAACTTTAAAAACTTAGTAGGTGCATTTCATCTAGATGAAGAAACCAATTCAGTAGAACTAAAAAGGAGACTATATCAATGAAAAAATACTTCTTAGATACCTCATTCATCATGGCTCTAATTTTAGATTCAGATTCCAATTATAAAAAAGCAATTAAATTAGAATACATCTTAAATGAAGAATGTTATATCAACAATAATGTATTAAATGAAGTATTAACATTAACTGGAAGAAACTTAAATATTGATTCTGCTAGAGAAGTCTACTATAGCTTAATTGATACGTTCAATGTCTTAAATGAATATGAAATAGTAAATTATACATCAGAAACATTTAAAATCTTTGAAACATATATTGGAGTCAATTCAAATAAAACTAAATTAAGTTTCACTGATTCTAGTATAATACTAACTATGAAAGCATTTAATATTGATACTCTTGTAAGTTTCGATGAAGAGTTTAAAAGAATTAAAGAAATCACTTTAATACAGGAATAATCAAATAAAGCTACATGTTTATTGATGTGAGAAATTAAAAAATCAAACTTTAAATAAATTAACGTATAAACATATAGTAATTAAATTAAGTATATTTATTAAAAAGAAACATGAATTAAAAAAAAGAAGAATGGAGAGGAAGTTTAATGTGAGGCAACGTAGTCATTACCTTCTTGTTCTGACATACCAAATGTTTGACTAATATGACCATTACCTCTGTATTTAATACCTTTTTCAATAATTCCAGATATATGAGTCATATTTTCATCAGTTGGAGCAGACATTTCAGTACCATTTTCAAAAAATACATGGTCTACAACTTTATATTTCATATTCATCATGAGTTATAACACCTATTTTTGAATAGTTAAATGTATTATTACTATAATATGCTAACATTTGTACTTGTTCCTTATTAAATGCATAAGGACCATCATGATTACCATCATAACATGTTGCATATATATTTCTATCGGATAATGTTGTTATAACATTTTCAGTACGTGTACCTTCTTCTGTTTCCTGGTTGTTTGGGTTATCGTTACCATTAACCATGTCAACATCATTCATGCTAATATATTGTGATGGTTTTAATGTATCAGTATTAGAACTAGTGTTTGCATCTGGTGATAATGCACTACCTATTAATGCAATGATAAACACACAAACACAAATTACTGTTAGAGTTGAGCTATTTTTTTACCTTTACCCCAATCTTTCGTGTTCAATCTCATATTTATTCATTTTCTCCTATATTATATAGTTAAGTATATATAATATTTAGTTGCTTTAAAAATTATACATAAACCTAATCCACCTAAAAATCCTGTGATGAATCGTAGTGTATTATTACTTATTCTATTTGTTAGTAATTGTGTTGTTCCATCTATAGCCATTGGTATTAATAGTAGTATTGCTGTTATTATCAAGTAAATAGTGTAATCAACGTAAAAATAGTATGTGTATATTAAATATAATGATATTGCTAAGTAACATCCAGTACAGCGAATACATACTGGAAATTGATGTCCTTTTATGAAAAAACTTCTATTAGGATTTCTATGGCAAATTAAGTTGATTATTTTCATATATATAAATTATATGTCATATGTTTTATTTTATATTTACCACTTCTATTTAATATTGAAAGTTTATAATATAAAAAATAATAATAGATAGACTAATGATTTTCTAAATTTTAATCCTTTATTTTTGAATGTACTAGTAAAGAAATTATGTTAAGGTTATCTTTCTTGTTTTTTGTTTGAGGATTTGAATTTTGACTAGTATATAATTATATGGTGGATATTAACTGTTTTAGGGTAATGTTTATATCTTGTGTGTAATAAAAATAAAAATAGAAGCTACAAATGTATGATTTTTAGTAAAATGTTTTTGATTCTAAAAGAATTAAATTAAAATCATTATTTTAATCATAACAGTAGTGATTTTATAAGTTTATGTTAAAGAGATGATAAAAATGCTAGTACGTAATTTGGATTATTTATCAATCCCAAAAGAATTTAGTAAAGTAGAACTTGATATATATGATAATAAATTTATTACTCTAGTTTATATTCAACAAAAGGGATACTCATTAGTTTTAAAAAATAATGAAGAAATTGATTCTGTATTTTTACTTAAAACAGATATTCTTCCAAATAATGTTAACGACCACTCTGATAGACAGGATTTTATTAATGTTATAAAGATGTTATTAGACAAGATCTATAGTGGTGCAGATATAAAGGAGTATGAAAAACAACATCAGGAGCATGTATTTTTAAGATTAATGGACATGCTTAATGAGCAGTCAGATGTTGAAATGATTAATGAGGATAATTCTCAAATATATAAGGACATTGAAAAAGGATTCATGAAATTAGAATTAGATATTATGGATAATAAGATTAATGCATTGAATAGTTCTATTTCTAATGTTTCAAGTAACCTGGATTCTACTGTTAAAGATATGGAAGAAAAATCCTGGGAAAACAGAATTAAAAAGACATTGAAAGATTTTGAAGGTAACTAGTGATTCACTATGGTAAAGTGTCCTAACTGTGGAGCGGAAGTCGTTGGGTCAGATTTCTGTTTCAATTGTGGAGAAAAAGTAGATAAAACGGAGACCCCATCAGATATTTGTCCAAAATGCGGGGCAAAAAATGATAAAAACACAAACTTCTGTCGTGAATGTGGCTATAAACTGGAAAATGGTGCATCCATTTCTGCTAAACAAAGAGAATGGAATGCTAAACGTAATGAAGTTCTTGCACGTTATGATAAACTTGCAGAGGACTTCGGAATCAAAGATGAAGACTACTTCCTTACCAGTATGAAACGTTTCAATGCATTAGAAGATATACGTGCTAAACATAAAACATTTAATATATACCTTAGACCTGATTATACTAACAGATATGATGGTTTCTTCCTAATTAAGGATAATAAATTTGTTTTCATGGAAATAGACAACCGTGACTGGGAAAAAGTAAATGCTGGTATTAATAACTTCTACTTTGACAAGATAGTATCCATGAGGGTAACTAAAAGACTCGGTGATGAAAGTAGATATGAAGATATCACTAAAAGAATGTTCACATCCCCTCATGATATTAAAAGAAACATTCAAAATAAAATCCAATCACTTAAAGCAACAAGATTCAAGGATATGATAGCAAACAATGATAGTGCAGACATGTTTGACAGATTAATGATCAAACTAGTAGATAACACATCATATGAAATCAGACTTCCAAGCTATGAATTCGGTCAAGACCTGGTGGCATTATATGAATCATTAAGAGACAGACCACAGCAAGTCATTGTCCAGAACCAGGACGCAGGACCTAGTAAAGCACAGCAAATAAAGGAATACCAGGAATTACTAGAAATGGGTTCTATTACACAAGAAGAATTTGATAAAATAAAAGAAAAAATACTATTCGAATAGGGGTGAAACATTATGGTTAAATGTGATAATTGTGGAATAACTATTCCAGAAGGTATGGAAAGTTGTCCAAATTGCGGAAAACTAGCCACTATTAAAACAGGTGAAGATCAAGAATTCAAATCTGATAAAAACCAAAAGGCTGAATCTGATGAAAGTCAAGAGTTTAAAACTGAAGAAGAACAGAATTCATCAGAACAAACCCTTACCCGGACCTGTAAAAACTGTGGTGCCAGAATATATTCAGACAATATACTTTGTCCATTATGTGGCAATAGACTCGACGAAGAATATGAAGAGGAAGAAGAACTAAAATGTGAAAAATGTGGAACACCAATCCCAGAAAACACTCTCTTTTGTCCAACATGCGGAACAAAAGTAAATAATCAAAATAGTACAGGATATTCTCGAGAATACTCAACCCATATAAACGATAATATAAAAACTAGAGAAGAATCAAATCCAAGTATTGGAAAAAAAATTAATTTAGTAAGCATAATAATACCCGCTGTTATAGCTTTAATAATGTCAATAGTATTATCTATAATAGGAGTATGGTTGGAACTATCATGGTATGCATATATAATAGCTATTATACTATCTGTAGGATTCTGTGCAGCACCTATTGATAATGAAATTAATGCAACAATATCCGGATTCATTGTCGGATTATTCTTAGGTATTCTAGAAAGTCCACTCTTTGGAGTTGTATATGGTTCATTTGCTGTAGAGTTATATGAATACTACGTTGGAACCCATCTAATTACTCTGATAATCTTAGGTGTAGTTGTAGCATTTTTATCAAACATGTTTCTAAAAAAACCTGTCACAAATATTGTCACCAAAATCAAAAAAATGATGTAATCGATAGTATTTCATTACTTCTTCTCTTTTTTAAAAAAAAATATGTTATTTATATGATATTATCTAATTTATTTGTAAACATGTTTTATTAATTAATAAACAGGTTTCTACCTAATCATGTTAAGTATCTTGCAATTAGCAGTGTTCATTTTCAAATTCTTTAATTATAGGAGCAAATACCTTATTGAATTTTTCGCCCATATCTATGTGCCATTTAATATATTCATCCCAGTTATCTTTCTTTATTGAATCTATATTACGTCTAATACCTATTGTTGATGATTTATTGTTTTCTTTATTCCTCCAAAATAATTCAAAGCCTAACTCTTCTTCTATCGTTTCTTTATTGGTAAATAAGTATTCAAATAATTCATTATTATTTTTAATCCATATTTGAGTTAAGATGTGTTTCTTCTGAGTGTTTATTTTTAAACTAAGATGAGCTAATGATTTTTTTACATTAGATAATTTTATATTATAAAAAAGCTAAGTTCTCTATAGTATTTAATATTGCATATATTTCTATAAAAAGTAGGTTTTTTATTAAAGGGGAGGTTAAAAAAGAAAATTTTTTAGTATTTATATACATTCATGAATCTGTTAATATCTGATTCATTACCTGTAAATAACACTATATCATTTTCAAGTAATTGGAATTTATCACTAAATTCAGTTATTGTATCATTTCCTCGTATTATAGATGTTATTGTTAGATCATATTTATTAAAGTCATAATCATCCAGTGATTTATTTTCATCTATGTATATTGAATCTGCTATTAAGTCTGTGTCTGCTTCATTAAGATCTAATGATAAATCATCAGTTGAAATCAATCTTAATTCATTGTAATGGTCTGATCTAAGCTCATTTATTGTCTCTGTTATTTCATCAGGATCTTTGTTATAGAAGTCCATTATACGTGAGAAGATCACAAGTCCTGTTTCAAATTCTTCAGGTATTACTTCATCTGCTCCTGCTTCATATAATTCATCAACATTTTTTATGTATTTAGTTCTTACTTCTATGTGTATATTCGGATTTAATCTACGTGCAGTATCTGTTGCTTTAAGACTTCCCCTATAATCTGTTGTTGCTATAATTATCATTTTTGCCTTTGAAATATTAACTTCTTCTAGTATATTTTCTTTTGAAGCATCACCATAAATAATATGTTCTCCTAATGCTTTTTGTCTTTTAACAATTATAGGATTTAGATCTATTGCTATGTATGGTATGTTTTGGTTTTTACATGCTTTTGCTATGTTTCTTCCATTTACACCAAATCCTGCTAGTATCACATGGTCTGATATGTTTTCATCATTTTCATCTATTTGTGTTGGTAGTGCTTCATCATTTTCTGGAAGACGCATACCTCTATTTCCTATTTTTTCAATTATTTTTGGTGTTAGTTTTTGTAAAAATGGTGTTAATGACATTGTAATTACTGTTGTTGCTAAAAATAAGGTGAATAAATCATTTGTTATTAGATTATATTTTAGTCCTTCTGCTGCCAATATAAATGAAAATTCTCCTATTTGTGATAGTAATACTGATACTATTACTATAATTCTCATTGGTAATTTTAGTACTGCAATTGTTGTTCCTGTTGCTAATATTTTAACTACTAATACAACTATTGCAAGGGCAATTATTAATACTATGTTACTAATGAAGTAGTTTACATCTAACATTAAACCTATTGATATTAAAAACAGGCTCATAAACACGTCCTGAAATGGTTCTACATATCCTAGTGTTTGGTGACTGAATTCTGTTTTTGAAATCATAAGTCCTGCAATAAATGCTCCAAGTTCTGGAGATATTCCTGCAAGGGATGTTGCATATGTTGTACCAAGACATATAACTAGTGTTAATAGTATGAATAAATCCCTATTTTTTGTATATGATGCTATGTGTAATACTTTTGGAATTATCCATTTAGAACATACTGCTAGTACCACTACTAATGTTACTACAGTTATTAGTGTTTGTGGTAGTGTTGTTATATCTATTTTACTTCCACCCAGTAGTGGTGTTAGAAGTAAAACCAGTATAACTGCTATATCCTGAAATATCAGTATACCCAGAACTACTTTTCCCTGTATACTATTGTTCATTTGTCGTTCTTGAATTAATTTCATTACAATAGCTGTACTACTGAATGATACTAGAAATCCCATGAATATTCCTTGATTTATTGGAAATCCCACTAGTACTGATAATATCGTTACTATTAATGTTGTTAGTAGAACTTGTAATATACCACCTATTATTGCATAGTGTTTTATTGATGAGAATTTTTCCATTGAAAATTCTAATCCTATAATAAATAGTAAAAATATTACACCTAGTTCTGAGATTGTATTTATTGTTTCTGCTGAATGAAGAAACTGTCCCAGCACTATACCTGTAAGAAACAATCCAATCATTGAAGGGAGTTTAAGTTTATTGAATATTAATAAAATAATAACAGCTGTTAGAAGTATTACTGTTATATTTTGTAATATAAATAAGTCCATTGTTTCTTCCTCAAGTTTAAAGATTATCTTTTATTCTAAATTAATATTTTTCTGTTTTTATACAATTTATATATATGTATTTCTATTTTTTTAAATTTTATGGAAATATTCTAAATATTCATGGAATATTAATCATTTTTAGAGTATTAAAAATAAATACATAATATCAAATTAAATAGATTACATGAGGAGTATTTTTCCTAAAATGTGTATTATTATATAGAATAAATTCATACTTTGCTACTTAGTCTTTAATTTCTTGTTCACAAATTGTTTACATTTTATAGCAATTATACCCATTATATGAAAAATAATTCTCTGAATAAATAATTATAAATAAACTAAATGAAAAATATTCAAGTAATGAAAAGTAATATAAAAGGTTTAATAGAATGATATATTCAGTAGTAGATATAGGTTCAAATACAATAAGATTACAACTATACCAGTATAAAAAAGGAAAACTTAAAACAATAATTTCAAAAAAGAAAACAGCTGGTCTTATTTCATATAAAGAAAATAATAAATTAAATGATGAAGGAATTCAAACATTATTATCCATATTAAAATCATTTAAAAGAATCTTATTCAATTAAAAGTTGATAATGTTTGTTACTTTGCAACTGCTAGTATAAGAAATCTCAAAAATAGTGATGATATTCTTCAACTTATAAAAGAAGAACTTAATATTGATATATATTTACTTGAGAGTAAAACTGAAGCTATGATGAGTTTTAATGCTGTTAAAAATAGTGGAAAAATGACATCTGATGAGGGTATTCTCTGTGATGTTGGTGGAGGAAGTTCTGAAATTGTTTACTTTAACAATAGAACACCACAAGAATTAACAAGTATAGATATTGGCTCACTAAATAGTTACTACAAATATGTATCTGTTATGTTACCATCAACTAGTGAATGTGAAGCTATAAGAAATGATGTATTAGAGAAAATTAAAAAATCAGAAGTAAATAAACATACAGTCACCCACTTATATGCTGTTGGTGGTACAATACGTGCTATTAAAAAGGTATTGGAACATATATGTATAAAAGAAGACAAAACATCTATTATAACACCAGCAATGCTTAAAAAATTACAAAGTGAATTAAATAAAAATAATAAAGAATATTTTACTAAAATTCTTCAAGTAAAAGCAGAACGTATACATACACTTGTACCAGGTCTTGTCATAATAGCAACAATTGCAGAATATTTTAATATAAAACAAATCCATGTAAGTCATAAAACTGTACGAGAAGGAGTAGTATATTCCATTATAGAGAATGATAAAAATGACAATGAATGAAACCAATAATATAATAAGAAAAAAAGAAACTCCTTCTAAATATAAATATACACAAAATAGGGAGTTATCATGGCTTAAATTTAATCAAAGAGTACTTAGAGAAGCTGCTGATGAAACAGTTCCTCTTCTTGAAAAAGTAAAATTCATATCAATATTCACAAGTAATCTTGATGAATTTTACATGATTAGATGTGGAAGTTTATATGATATAAGTCTTGTTGATAAAAAACTTAGAGATAATAAAACAGGACTTACTGCAAAGGAACAATTGAATTTAATATATGAAAAAACAGCACCTCTTTATAAAGAAAAAGATGAAATATATTCTAAGATATTGGCTAAGTTACGTGAATATCGTATTATTAGACATAGTTTTGATGAACTAGATAGTTTAAAAAGAAAATACATAACACAATATTTCTATGAAAATGTCTCACCACTACTTTCTCCACAAATTATAGATCTAAGACATCCATTTCCACATATGATTAATAAGAAGTTGTATATTTATTCCATACTTGAGAATGAAAATACTCGTTGTATGGGATTAATACCTATACCAAAACAGTTACCTGCATATGTGATGTTTCCAGGTACACATGAATATATTCTTATGGAAGAATTAATCTATGCATTTGCAGAGAAAATATTTTCAAATTATACTGTTAAATATTCTACAATTACAGCAGTAACAAGAAATGCTGATGTGAACTTACAAAACTCTCCAATAGATGAGGATGAAGATTATAGACACTATATGAAAAATATTCTTAAAAAAAGAAATAGGCTTGCACCTATAAGGTTAGAGTTTTATAAATACTATAATCATAAATATAACAAGAATTTAAGACGTAAACTTGATTTACATAAAAATCAAGTCTTTGTAACAAATACTCCTATTAATATGGATTATACCTATGATTTAATTGATTCTCTGCCACAACAAATTAAGGAAGAATTAACATTTCCAGAATTTAAGTCTCAAAAATCACCAAATCTTAATACTAAAAAATCAGTATTTAAACAATTAGATAAAAAAGATGTCCTACTTTTCTATCCATATGAATCCATGAACACATTTCTTGGATTTTTAAAAGAAGCTGCAAATGATGATGATGTAACATCCATTAAAATTACATTATATCGTGTTGCAAGATCATCCCATGTAATTAAATATTTACTTGAAGCTATTGAAAATGAAAAGGATGTAACTGTTCTTATTGAATTACGTGCACGTTTTGATGAGAAAAACAACATATATAATGCTGAACTTCTTGAAGAAGCAGGATGTCAAATAATTTATGGTTTTGAAAATTACAAGGTTCATTCAAAGATTTGTGTTGTAACAAGAAAATCTAAAAATAAAATAACTCATTATACTCAGATTGGTACTGGAAATTATAATGAGAAAACTGCAAAGTTATATACTGATTATGCATATCTTACATCAAATCAAACAATAGGAGAAGATGCTATACGTTTCTTTAAAAATATGGCATTATCTAATCTTAATGGAACATATGATAAGTTACTTGTTGCTCCAACTAGTCTTAGAAATAATATAATTAAATATATTGATGAGGAAATAAAGAAGTCAGAAAATAATATGGAAAATGGAATTATAATGAAGATGAATTCCTTAACTGATAGAAAGATTATTAACAAGTTAGTTGAAGCTTCCCAGAAGGGTGTTAAAATAACCATGATAATAAGAGGTATTTGTTGTATAATACCAGGACTTCCAGGTAAAACAGACAATATTGAAGTTAGAAGTATTGTTGGCAGATATCTTGAACATTCAAGAATTTATATTTTTGGTAAGGGTTCTGATAGAAAAATTTATATTTCCAGTGCTGATATTATGACCAGAAATACGGCAAAAAGAGTTGAAGTTGCATGTCCTATTGAAGATTTTGATATTAGAAAAAGAATTCTTGAAGATATAGAAGCCATGCTAAAAGATGATATTAAAGGTCGTAGAATCAATAAAAAAGGTGATTATGAATATATTAAAGAGCAAAAACAATTTAGTTCACAGGATTTCTTCCAAAAACGTGCAATAAAAGAAATCAAAGAATATAATACTTATGAGGAAAATAAATCTATTTTCAGAAGAATTATTGATTATATTCAACAATTATTTTAGAGAACTCATTCCCTTCCTTTTTTTGTCTTTGTAAAAATCATTTCTACAAAGTCCTAATTCTAATTTTAAAAAAGTAAATTAAACTAATTATTGAATAACATGTATTATTGCTTGTAAATGAATTAAAAAATACTAATAATTAGTATAAAAACCATACAAGAACATGTGTTAAATAAAATAATAAAGCGTTGTATAAAACTAGTCAATAATATTTTAATAAATAACCATAGATTTATTAACTACGCACTACAAAAAAAGAAATAATTCAAATTATTATTGTTTTTTATAAACTTAATTTGAATTAGAATTTTTAAAATAAAAGTGGTAACATGAAAGATAAAAAATTAATATTTATTATAACATTGATAATATTATTAATAGGACTAACAACTATAAGTGCAACTGATACAAACACAGAAATTACACAAGAAAAACAAAATATAGAAAAGAACAACAATCCAGAAACAACAAAAACAAACATAAACGCTGACAACAAACCATACTACACAATAGATGATGAAATAGAAGAAAACAACAATGCACAAGATGAAGATGATGGAATAGACTATGAAAATGAAGATAAAACAGACTACACACCATACCTAGAAGATGAAGATAACAAACCATACTACACAATAGATGATGAAATAGAAGAAAACAACAATGCACAAGATGAAGATGATGGAATAGACTATGAAAATGAAGATAAAACAGACTACATACCATACCCAGAAGATGAAGATAACATAGATAACAAACCATACTACACAATAGATGATGAAATAGAAGAAAACAACAATGCACAAGATGAAGATGATGGAATAGACTATGAAAATGAAGATAAAACAGACTACATACCATACCCAGAAGATGAAGATAACATAGAGAACATAAACTGTGATGAAATAGAAAAAAATGAAATAGAAGATATGGAAAACACAAACGACACTGAATTTCTAAAAGACTCATCATCTAATTTAGAAGAGAATAAAAAAACCATTAAAACAACAACATATAACACTAACACCATAAGCACAGATAACACACAAAAATACAATAAAAATACATTACAACCAAGTAAAAACAATGAACTTAAAAAAATAAATAACAATTTCATTAAAAGTAGTCAAAAACTATTTGAAACTGATAACACTAATGAAGAAAATAACATAGACATCATAGAAAATGATAAAACAAGAAAAAAGAACATATTCACAAAAATATTAGATATGTTAATGATGATTGCTACATATCTTCACTTACCTCCAATAGAACAATAATATATGAATTACCTAAAACTATATTATGAAAAAAAGATATGATATTGTTTAATTTCAATATCATTCCTTTTAAATTTTAGTATAGACCAGCCATGATAATATTTTTAATTTCTTTATATACTTGTATATGGAATATCTATAAATGAAAATATCATAACACCCTCTATTTTTCAAGTTTTATCTACTTTTTAACTCTTTCTTCTGTATTATTTTTGAAAATTCTTCTTTTATCATATTTTAGAAAATAGTAGTTATGATTTTTCAAATATGGGAAGTTTATGTTATAAGAGTTATAGAATATAATTAAATTATAATTATTAATTATTACTATTCGAGTAAATACTCGATAAGTTTAAATATAAAATTAAAAATAACATATAAATAACAACAAGAAGGAGACAAAAACTATGGATTTTAAAAAAGTAGTTGTTGCAGGTAGTGGAGTACTTGGTAGTCAAATCGCACTACAAACTGCATTTAAAGGATTTGATGTAACAATATGGTTAAGAAGTGAAGGTTCAATTGACAGAGCAAAACCTAAACTTGAAAGATTTAAAAACATATACCTTCAAACTCTTGAAGCTATGAAAACAAATCCACAAGCATATTGCAGAGGATTAAGTGACAAAAAAGACTTAACAGATGACAAAATAGATGAATTAAAAGATAATCTAATAAAAGGTTATGATAATCTTACATTAACAACCAGTTATGAAGAAGCTGCAAAAGATGCTGATTTAGTTATTGAAGCAATTGCAGAAGATCCTAAACAGAAAATAGCATTTTACACAGAACTTGCAAAATATCTTCCAGAAAAAACAGTGATTGTAACTAACTCTTCAACACTACTTCCAAGTACTTTTGCAGATTATACAGGTCGTCCTGAAAAATACTTAGCACTACATTTTGCAAATGATATATATAGAAATAATACTGCAGAAATAATGGGTCATGCAAATACAAGTTCTGAGTATTATAATCAAGTTGTTGAATTTGCACAAGCTATTGGTATGGTTCCACTTAAATTAAAAAAAGAACAGCCAGCATATATTTTAAATTCATTACTTGTTCCATTTTTAAGTGCTGCTCAAGGACTATGGGCTGACGATGTTGCAGATGTTGAAACAATTGATTTAACATGGAGACTTGCAACAGGTGCTCCTCTTGGCCCATTCCAAATACTAGATATTGTTGGACTTACAACAGCATACAATATTGGACTTATGGATCCTAGATCATCTGATATAAATACTATTCAAGGAAAAGTATCTGCAGCATTAAAAAAGAAAATTGATGCTGGAGAATTAGGTGTGAATGCAGGAAAAGGATTCTATGATTATACAGATGAATAAAACACATATTCATCTATCTTTTTTTATTTAAGGATTTGTTAAATTTGAATACATATAACAAAATACTAGAAAATACTTATAAATTATTTCTTAAAAAAGGACTTTACAATGTTTCATCAGAAGATATAAGTAGAGCATCAAACATTAGTCCGGGAACATTGTATTATCATTTTAAAAATAAGGATGAAATTATTGAAAATGTATTAAATAAATATGTTCTAAAGGTTTATTATGATTGTTTAGATGAAGCAAATAATTGTAATGGAGATACTTTTACTAGATTAACTGTTTTTTACAAGGGAATACTAGGACTAGATAATGAATATCAACCAAAATATGTTTTTAATAATGAAAATGATTTTAAGAAAATTCTTGTAATTTCTTTTGAAGGAATGCAAAAATATAAAGAAATAAATCAGAAATATAATGATTTTAATTTTAAATACACCCAATCTATTAGAAATATAATAGAAAATGGAATAAATAAAGGTGAAATTCAATCTAATTTAGATACTAATGAATTGGTATTGTTTATTAAATCCAATATTAATGGAATTTTCTTTTTATGGATTTTTCAGAAGAATTTTAATTCAAAAGAGATAATTAATATGAATTTAAAACATATATGGAACTACATCAAAGAAAACAAGAATCATTAATAATTATATACTAAGTAAAATATATATTTATGGTATATTTCTAAAAATAAATAAAAAAAATCACTATTTTTTTAAAAAAACATTACAAAATATGAATATTTATTACTTCTTTATTAAAAAGGTGTTAATCATTAAGTATTAATATAAATACTAGATTAAATAAAAAAGAAATCAAAGGAGGCAATGAAAATGAAATGTTATGTTTGTGCTAAAGAAGGTAAGGATACAGAAGCAATAGCTATTTGTATAGTTTGTGGTATGGGTTTATGTGAAGATCATATTGTACATGAAGAACTTGAAGTATGGACAGGAGGATACCCATTCCCTGCTGAAAAACTAGATGAAACTTTACCTAGAATATTATGTCAAAGATGTTACAATGCTATAAAAGCAGCAGAAAAATAAAGTAATCACTGAATTGTTTTATATAAATACGTCTTTTAATAAAGACATAATTTAAATTTTTTTTTTGAAAATAAAACACATAATTAATCTCTAAAAAATAAAAATAGAGAAAAAAATCTACTTATTTTAATCATAACCAATATATTTTGTTGGAATTCCTACTTTTTTAAGTAATAACATTAAAAGCCAGCTGGATATTAATGTTACAATACTAATTATGGGTATTCCATACATTTCATTTGTTTGATCTAAACTAAATATTAAAGTTAATAACATCAATATACTCTGATGTGTTAGGTAAATTCCATAACAGGATCTACTTATAGATGTTGTAAAATCCAAAATCCATTTATTATGTAATATATTTTTTATTTTAAGAAGTATTCCACTTACATCCTTATTGATATATTTAAATACTAGAAATATACCTGTAGCTTGGACTAGTACTATTACACTAACATCAAGATAGGAATGTGTATAGAAATTATAATGATGCAGTAATAATGTGAAAGTCATATGATTTATAACTATCATATCATAGATTATAATTGCTGTTGAAATAACAGTTAATATAAGTCCCATGATAACAAGTTTATTATCATCTAAATTTATCTTCTTATTTTCCAAGTAATAACCTGAAAATAAATAGATTAATGGTCCTATAAAGAAGGTTAAATTAAAGTAACTAGGTGAATTAACATAAGCAAGACATTGATATATTATTGAAGCTATTATTGCAAGTATCAAATAATATTCTGCTCCTTTTAACTGCCATTTTCTTATAAATTCACTTAATATAGGTAATGATAAATATATTCCCAACAACATCCATGCATACCAATGTTGTGTCATGAAATTACTTGCAAATGTTATTAGTGTTCCAATATTCAGTCCAAAATTACTATAATTTAATGATGTTGCTAGTACTGCCATTATTGAATTCCACAATAAAAATGGTACTAGAATTCTAAAGAATGAATTTTTAAAGAAAAATTCCAGATTAGAATAATCCCTATCCAACATTAATTCTCCAAGTAACATAAGAAATATTGGTACACCAAATGCAAATGATGAAAATAAAACATATTCCTCAAGTGTTGTCATGTTTTGACACTTAAATATAAAGGCTACATTTATTAAAACAAGCCATATTATACTTATTGTACGTAATTGATCTATGTATATAATTCTTGATTTATTATCCCCCATATATCATAATCCTTCTTAAAAATTTTTTTTCTAAAAAACAATACTACTTTAGTTATATGTACTATTTAAAATTATTATATATTTTAATATAACTTATACAATAAAATCATGATAAAACAATATATCTACTAATATTTCCTTAAAAATAGTTATAAATATTAACACTTAAAAAAAAGCAAGTATTTTATCTAATTTCTATTTTAAAGTGATTATTTTAGAAATTTTCAATTAGAATATATAAATAAAATTTATATAATAAAATTAGTATTTTATTAATCATGATAAATATAAATTTCACTAATTATATTTACCACAAGAAATATCAGAAATAATGGAGGCTATCATATGACTGATGATATGAAAGGAAAAGTAACAATAGTAACTGGTGGAGGAAAAGGTATTGGATTTGGAATTGCAACAGCATTTGCAAAAGCAAAATCAAACATAGTAATTACTGGTAGAACAGAATCTACATTAATAAGTGCTAAAGAAAAACTTGAAAAATATGGTGTAGAAGTATTACCTATAACAGCTGATGGTGGATATGAAGAACAAGTAAAAGAAGCAGTAGATAAAATAATTGAAAAATTTGGAAGAATTGATGTATTAATAAACAATGCACAAGCATCAAAATCTGGTCTTCAACTTGTTGAACATACACAAGAAGACTTTGATTTAGCAATTAAATCTGGAATATATGCTGTATTCAACTTCATGAAATTCACTTATCCCTACCTTAAAGAAACAAAAGGTTCAGTAATTAACTTTGCATCAGGAGCAGGATTATTTGGAAGAGATGGGCAATCATCATATGCTGCTGCAAAAGAAGGAATAAGAGGATTATCAAGAGTTGCTGCTACAGAATGGGGAAAAGATGGAATTAATATAAATGTAGTTTGTCCTCTTGTAATGACAAAACAATTAGAACAATGGAAAGCAGAATATCCAGAACTCTTTGAAAAAACAATACAAGGAATTCCATTACAAAGATTTGGTGATGCAGAAAAAGATATTGGTGGAACATGTCTATTTTTAGCATCTGATGCTGCTAGTTATATTTCCGGAGAAACCATTACACTTCAAGGTGGATCTGGTCTAAGACCATGAATATGTGATAAATTATCTATAAATCCCCACCTTCTTTTTTTTATTTGAAAATGTGAATGTGCAACATAAAATGTGAATTTACAACATTCAGTTTTTGTGTTTTTCAACATGATTTAGTTGTTATATGTTTATAATTATTAAATATTTGTCGGGGTT
>NZ_MAIF01000125.1:0-6340 GCF_001729395.1 Methanosphaera sp. A6
AATAAAACCTTACTATAATAAATAGTAATTATTATAATTAATATAAAATAAAAATGTGTTTTGTATAAAAAAAAATAATAAATATTAAATAATGTTTATTAATAATTTAAAATTTTAAAAGAATTATTAAAAAAATACATATTTTTAAAAAAAATAAAAAAAGTTCTTTTTATTAACTTATTTTTCTAATTTATCTAAAAAGGTCATTGCATTTGCCTTGACATATCCACTATCATCTGTAGAAACTAATTCCTTAAGAGTATCAATAGCTTTTTGGCCACCAATATTACCTAAACCAAAAACAGAACCAGAACGAACAAAACTACGTTCATCTTTTGATGCTTTAACAAACACGTCAATAGTTTCAGGTTTAGCAATTTTACCTAAAGCCCAAACTGCTCCTCCACGAGCCCTCCAATTTTCATCATCAACTAATTTAAGTAAAGTGTCAATAGCTTCTTCACCATAATCTGCAAGAGCACTACTTGATTGTCTTCTAACCCATTTATTCTGGTCATGTAATAACTCTGCAAAAATCTCAATAGATCTAGGATCTTTAAGTCCTTTTAAAATTTCAACCATTTCTAATTTAATATCTTTATGATAATATGGTTTTACTATTTCTTCATGTAATACATCAATTTCATCTGGCATATTTGAAGCTATTATATTCTCAGCTTCTAATTTAACAAAACTATCTAAATCATTAAGATCTTTAATTGCATTTCTTACATCTTCTGCACTCATTTAAAAACACCTTTATTAATTTAATCTTTATTTTTTTTTATTTTTTCTCTATACTCTTACAATTGAAATATATAGTTTAAATAATATAAATAGCTATCAGTTACAAATTAAATCAACTTAAAAATAATTAACATAAAATAATAGGAGAATAAAAAAATTGTATAAAATAACAGTAATACCTGGTGATGGTATAGGACAAGAAGTTATGCAACCAACAATAGATATTCTTGAAACATTAAATTCTAAATTTGAATTTATACCAAAAGAAGCAGGAAAAGAATGTTATCAAAAATATGATACAAATCTACCTGAAGAGACTATTGTTCAATGTAGAGAAAGTGATAGTACACTCTTTGGAGCAGTAACATCAATTCCACAACAAAAAAGTGCAATAGTGACATTACGTAAAGAACTTGATTTATATGTAAATCAAAGACCAATACATTCATATACAAATCCAGATATAGATTTTACAATAATACGTGAAAATTCTGAAGGACTATATTCACATATTGAAGAAAGTACTGGTGATGAAGCAATAGCCATTAGAAAAATAACATACAAAGCTTCAGAAAGAATAATAAATTATGCTTTTAACTATGCACTTAAAACAGAAAAAAGTAAAGTAACAGCATCACATAAAGCAAATGTACTACCAGTAACTGATGGAATATTTAAAAATACATTCTATAAAGTAGCAAGTAATTATCCAACAATCAAATCCAATGATTATTATATAGATGCTATGGCAATGTATCTTATAACAAATCCTGCTCAATTTGATATTATAGTAACAACAAATCTCTTTGGAGACATATTATCTGATGAAGGTGGAGGATTAGTTGGAACTCTTGGACTTATACCTTCAGCAAATATTGGGGATAAAACTGGATTATTTGAACCAGTACATGGATCAGCACCAGATATAGCAGGACTTAATAAGGCAAATCCAATAGCAATGATCTTATCAAGTTGTTTAATGCTTGAATATTTAGGATTATATGATGATGCAAAAAGAATTCAAAATGCAGTAGAAGAAACAATTTCTGAAAGTAAAGTTAAAACACCAGATATGGGTGGACATAACAATACACAAGATGTTGCAAATAATATACTCCATAGATTATAATAAAATTTAAAAGATATGATAAATAAATTTATAAAGATAAAAATAGATAATAAAATTATATATTGAAAAAATATTTATTCATTAATTTATTTCATGTAAACTAATAGAACTTAGTTTTCATTTACAAGAAAATAAATATTACAAAAATAATGTCAATATCATAAGTTTTTTTTACCTCGGAGGTACAATAGAATGAAAACAACTGTAAGTATAATTAAAGCAGATATTGGTAGTGTTGGTGGACACGCAGTAACACACCAAAAATTAAAAGATAAATGTAACGAATACTTATCCAATGCAAAAGAAGAAGGATTATTAACTGATTTTTATATAACCAATTGTGGTGACGATATAGATATGATCATGACTCACACAAACGGTACCGATAACGAAGAAGTACACAAATTAGCATTTGATACTTTTATGGCTGGAGCAGAAGTTGCAAAAGGACTTAAATTATACGGTGCAGGTCAAGATTTATTATCTGATACATTTAGTGGAAACATAAAAGGTATGGGTCCAGGTAGTGCAGAAATGGAATTTAAAGAAAGAGGTTCTGATCCTGTATTTGCATATTGTTGTGACAAAACAGAACCAGGAGCATTTAACTTACCATTATTTAGAATGTTTGCAGACCCATTCAACACTGCAGGATTAGTAATTGACCCATCATTACATGGTGGATTTGACTTTGAAGTTTATGATGTAATAGAAAATAGAAAAGTTGTAATGTCCTGTCCTGATGAAATGTATGATTTATTAGCATTAATTGGTTCAACTGGAAGATACGTAATAAAAAGAATCTTCAGAAGATCTGATAATGAAATAGCAGCAGCAGTAAGTACAGATAAATTAAACTTAATGGCTGGAAAATACATAGGAAAAGATGACCCAGTTGCAATAGTAAGATCACAATCAGGATTCCCTGCAGGTGGAGAAACTTCCGAACCTTTCGCATTCCCTCACTTAGTAAGTGGATGGATGAGAGGATCACATAACGGACCTTTAATGCCAGTATCCCAAGCAGATGCAAGACCTGTAAGATTTGACGGACCTCCTCGTGTAATAGGACTCGGTTTCCAAGTAAGTGAAGCAAAATTAATTGGTCCTGTAGATATGTTTGCAGATCCAGCATTTGATGATGCAAGAAACACAGCAACAAAAGTTGCAAATTACATGAGAAGACATGGACCATTTGAACCTCACAGATTACCTGCAGATGAAATGGAATACACAAGTCTTCCAGGCGTACTTGAAAAACTCGAAGATAGATTTGAAGATATGTAAATATATTTTATTTACATTAACCTCCCTTTTTAGAAAGACTATTTTTAATATTCATATTTTCAAAATGAAAATTTCTTTTAAAAAAAAGTAAATAATGAAAAATGTTCTATTTTTCATATAAATTAGAAATATGTGCGGTGGTTATACTACCAATTACTTTGTGATTTTTATCAATTACTGGTAAACCTGAGATATTATGTTCTTTCATTTTTCTAATAACCTTATGTAATGAATCATATTCTGTGCATGTTAAGACATTTTTTGTCATTATATCATCAATAGAATTAGCATCAGTTGCTATTGCCTTTGATAAATCCCATGCAGTTATAATTCCAACAATTTCTTTACCATCATCTACAATTGGAATATGTGTTTTGTTACAATTCATCATTAATTCAGCAGCTTCCTTAATATCTGCTGTATAATCTAGTGTTAAAGTAGTATGGGACATGACATCTTTAACTCTTGCTTTTGATAAGAAGTTACTGATAATATAATTCATTTGACCATTTTCAATTAAAAATGCATCATGACCATATTCAGAATTAAGTCTTGAATATGAAACTTCTACATTGTTAGCACGTAGAGCCATTACAATTTCTTCCATATGTTCATGTGTATATAACCAGTCAGATGTAATTGACATTATAAGTATTCTTGATTTAACAGGTTTCAATGCTTCCTCTAGAGAAGTATTTTTTCTAACTTCAAAGTAGTCAAGAGCTTTTGTAAGATAGAGGTAACTGTTTGCATCAAATTTCTTTGTGAATGTAGATCCTTGATGTTCTAGGTAGCTTTCTACTTGGAATTCTGTACTAAAATCATAACTAAATTTATTTTTATCTTGTAATTTTCTACCAAATTTTTCATACATTGATTCATTACTTAGATATGTTATATGTGCAATCATTCGTGCTACAGATAAACCTTGTTCTGGACTAACACCTTCTTCATAATATTTTCCTCCTTTCCAATTAGGATCTTCTATTATGGAACGACGTTGTACAGCATTAAATGCAATTTGTTGTGGTGTAGAATATGCACCTGAAGCTATCATTATTGCATTACGAACCATGTCTGGATATGTAATAGTCCATTGAAGAACTTGCATTCCACCCATTGATCCTCCAACAACTGCATATAAATGATTTATATCAAGGTAGTCTAGTAATTTTTTCTGTGCTTTTACCATATCATTTATAGTAATAATTGGAAAGTCAAGACCATATGGTTTGTTTGTTTTGGGATTAATATCACATGGACCTGTTGTTCCTTTACAACTTCCAAGAACATTAGAACATATTATAAAATATCTATTTGTATCTAAGGGTTTTCCAGGACCAATGATAATATTCCACCAACCAGGCTTTTTATCACCGTCATGCCAACCTGCAGCATGTGCATCGCCAGTTAAAGCATGACATACTAGTATTACATTACTTTTTTCATTATTTAATTTACCATATGTTTCATAAGCTATTGTTGGTGTTTCTAGAATATTTCCAGTATCTAACTGTAAATCTTCTTTCATTTTATAGTACTTTGTTGATACATTTCCTAGTGATTTTTTATATGTCATTAATTAGTCCACCCCTTTTTATAATGATTATTTATTAATAATTATGAAATAATATATACTTTAATACATTTAATTGTTTTTATAGTATTCTAAAAAAAATAAATGATAATTTAAAGATTTTTTTAATATTTTTAAATCAAAAATTAAATTTGTTATATGGGTTTTGAAAATTAAATAGTTATCATGTTTCTAAAAAAAAATAAGGAAAAAGAAGTTATAAAGTAGTTTAAATACTTATTGAACTTTTTCTAATGCATTATCTATATCATTGATTATATCTTCAACATCTTCAATACCTACAGATAATCTAATAAGGTCTGGACTTACTCCAGTAGCTTTTTGTTGTTCTTCTGTTAATTGTGAGTGTGTTGTTGAAGCAGGATGTATAACTAATGATTTTGCATCCCCTATATTTGCAAGTAAGGATAATAATTCAGTGTTGTTAATAAATTCTATTGCAGCATCATAGCCTCCTTTAAGACCAAATGATACCATTCCAGAGAATCCTTTTTCTGCATATTTAGAAGCTAATTCATGGTTTGGACTACTTTCTAATCCAGAATATGTTACCCATGCTACTTTTGGATGCTGTTCTAGATGTTTTGCTACTTCAAGAGCATTTTCTCCGTGTTTTGTAACTCTCAAATCAAGTGTTTCTAATCCTTGTAATAGTAAGAATGAACCGAATGGACTTGGTACAGCTCCTGTATCTCTTCCAAGTACTGCTCTTATTCTTGTTGTGAATGCTGCTGGACCAAAAGTTTCATAGAATGATAAACCATTGTATGTTGCATCTGGTTCTACAAGTGCTGGGAAGTTACCATTATCCCATGGGAAATCTCCTTTTTCAATTACTATTCCACCAAGTGTTGTTCCATGTCCACCAATGTATTTTGTTGCTGAACTTGCAATTATATCTGCTCCATGATCAAATGGTCTTATTGTTCCAACACCTATTGTGTTATCTGCTATGAGTGGTATTCCATGGTTGTGTGCAATTTCAGATATTTTTTCAAAGTCAGGTACATCTAATTTTGGATTTCCTATGGATTCTACATAGATTGCTTTTGTTTTATCATCTATAGCTTTTTCAAATAATTCTGGTGATTGTGAATCTACAAATTTTACATTTCTTCCTAAATCTTTTAAGGTGTTTTCAAATAATTCAAATGTTCCACCATATAAATTATCTGCAGATACAATATTATCTCCTACTTGTGTTAGGTTGATTATTGCATAGAATATTCCTGCTAACCCACTTGCTGTTGCATATGCAGCACTTCCACCTTCAATTGCAGCTATTCTTTTTTCAAATGCTTCAGTGGTTGGATTTGTTAATCTAGAATATATATTTCCTCCTTCTTGTAGAGCAAATCTATTTGCTGCTTGGTCTGTATCTTTAAATACATATGATGTTGTTTGATAGATAGGTACTGCTCTTGAACCAGTACTATCTGTTTCTTCTTGTCCTACATGTAATCCAATTGTTGCTATATTTTTTTTATTTTTTATTTCGTATGCCATTTTTTCACTTCCTTTTTTATATTTTTTCTTTTTTTTAAATACGATTATTTATTATATTATTTTTTTATTTTTTT
>NZ_MAIF01000126.1:0-9005 GCF_001729395.1 Methanosphaera sp. A6
TTTAAATTTTTTTTTAAAAATTTAAAATAAAATAAAAAACATGAAAAATCTATAATCCCTCTAAAAACTAGTATTATCTTAAACACGCCATATATTATAGGATTTATTTGAAAATATAATTTATTAAATATATGATAAGTAAAAAAATAGATAAAAATAATAATTTTTAAATAACTATTAAAATATAATATAATATAATTAACTGAAATTAGATAAACATCAGCTAATTATAATGAATAACATATTTATTAAGTATTAATTTTTTTTTAATAAAAAAAAATTAGTTAAATGAATAAAAAGTGATTATATGAAAATAAATAACAAAAATCTTTTAATTGGATTCTTGTTTATATTACTCATAGTTTTAAGTGTTGGATCAGTAACAGCTAAAGATACCAACACCACACTATCTAGTAAAGTAGAACCACAAGACATGAGTACTACTCTAACAAAAGATAGTGCATTACAAACTAATGATAATAGTTTAAGTAGTATAAAAGAGAAACCTCAATCTAAAATTAAAAATAACCTAACTGAAGTAAATAATAAAGTTGTTAAAGTTAAAAATAACACTTTAGAAAATACTCATAAGAATAAAGAAATTAAAAGTATAAAAAAAGAAGATATTCAAGACAATTCATTTAAAAATCTTCAAAAACAAATTGATGAAACAGAAAACACATTAACATTAACACATAACTATACTAAAACTGACACAGATAACACGATAATAATAAATAAAACATTCATATTAAATGGAAATGGATATACAATAAATGCTAAAAATAATAAAGGTATATTTACTATAACAAATAATGCAAAAGTAACACTTAAAAACATAATACTAGTAAATAGTACAGATAGTGCAATAACAACAGATATTAATACAGATTTAATACTAGAGAACACAACAGCAACAAACAACAAAGCTAAAAATGGTGGAGTAATATACAATAAAGGAAATCTATATATTAGCTATTCAACATTTGACAATAACTCTGTAGTAAATTATGGTGGAGTAATCTGTAATAATGGTACAGATAATACATATATAAATATAGAAAATTCATTATTTATGAATAACACTGCTACAACACCTAAAAATGGTGAAGGAGAAGGTGGAGCAATATACACAAAACTCAGTAGCTTAACTGTTACTAATACAAAATTTATAAATAATACAGCAGCAGTAACAGAAACAAATGGTGGAAATGGAGGAGCAATATGTATTGAAGATACAGCAAATCCAATAACAATAACTAACTCTAACTTCACAAAAAGTGTTTCAAGATACGGTGCAGCAATACTTGTAAATAATTATCATTCAAGTTGTGATAAATTAGCAGAAGTAACAATAACTAACTGTAACTTCACAGATAATGAAGGATTACATGGAGCAACATACTTCCTAAACACAACAGTAAATATAGAAGGAACAACATTTAACAATAACAGTGCAACATACCTTAGAAGTGATAAACAAAACTCAATGGGTGGAGCAATATGTTTTGATTACAATGCAATATGTAACATAAACAACTCAGTATTTACAAACAACTCTGCAGTAGGACGTGGAGGTGCAATAAGTGGAGGAATTTTTGAAGGTAATAGATTAATTGTAAATAACACATTATTTGAAGGAAATTATCTCCTAAATAAAACTAAATCCTTTGGAGGAGCAATAGATACATTAGTTAATGCAACAATACTAAACTCTAAATTCATAAATAACACTGCAGTAAATGGAGGAGCAATAATAAACATAGCAAATATGACAATAGAAAACACAACATTCACAAATAACACTGCAGTAAATAAAGGAGGAGCAATAGCAAACAATTGTACAGAAAATAACAAAGTAGAAATACATGATTCAACATTTATAGAAAACAGAGTAACAACACAAAAACACAACACTGGCCAAGGTGGAGCAATATACACAAAAAATACAGAATTCATATTAAATAACTCTACATTCACAAATAATTCAGTATATTCAACAGAAAATACTGGTGGAGATGGTGGAGCAATATGTATTGAAAATACATTAAATAATGTATTAATTTCAAATTCCACATTTATAAATTCATCATCAAGATATGGAGCAGCATTTTCAATAAGTAATTATGGCCTAATAAATGATAACTTAAAAAATACCACAATTATAAATTGTAATATTAGAAATAATTCTGGTCTTTGTGGTGCAACATACTTTATTACTGCAAATGTTACACTAATAAATACAACCTATACAAATAATAATGCTACAACATTAAGAAGTGATAAAACAGATTCTACTGGTGGAGCAATTAACTATGATTATGGAGTAAATTGTACAATACTTAATTCCACATTTACAAATAACTCAGCATATGGTAGAGGTGGAGCTATCTATGGAGGAATAACAAATACTAATATTTTAAACATAGAAAATACATTATTTGAAAACAACACAGTATTAAATACAACTAACTCTCATGGTGGAGCAATATATGCATCTGAAAATGTTACAATAAATAATTCCACATTTACAAACAACAAAGCACATTATGGTGGAGCAATATACACTGAAGATACATTAACATTATCTAATTCAACAATCACCAATTCCACAAATGCTGTAGAATTTAAAAATAGTAATATAACCAATAACACCTACTCAAATACCAACATAACAACCACAATAACTACCTCAGAGATACCAGAAATCATGATTATAGATGATAAATTAGATATAATAATCAATATAAAAGCTGAGGACAAATATAACACAACCATAAATACTGGAGTAATTGAAGTATATCAAAATAATGTATTAATTGATACAATAGCAGTAGTTAATGGTAGTGCTACATATAAATACACTGCAGTAAATAAAAAAGAAGAAGTAACATTTAGATATGTAGATGAAACTTCAGCATTTACACAAAATAGTATAACTAAAACCATAAATGCACGTCAATTAGATGTACATATAACAGTAGATCCTATTGAAACAAAATATGTGGGCGAAACTATTACAATAAAAGCTACTATAAAAGATGAAAACGATGATTTACTTGATGGTTCTGTTATAATAAAAATTGGTAATGATACTGTCAATACCAATGTTGTTAATGGTATAGTTAACTATAACTACACACTAAAACAAGCAGGAACATATAACATAACAGTAAGTTATCTTGGCACATCAAGATACACTAGTGCTGAAGAATCAATACCAATAACTGTAACAAAACTAAATACAAAAATAACAACAAATATCCCTAATACTGTTAAAGCACTACAAAACATTACAATAAATGCAACATTAAAAGATTCTAATGATAATATACTAATTAACAAAGATATAATTCTAAAAATCAATGGTAAAACTATAACAACACTACAAACAGATGCTAATGGAAATATAACATACAACTATACAACTAAAAACATGGGATTATACAATATAAATCTCATATATATAGGAAGTGATGTATATATAGCTACAAATACAAGTAACATTGTAAGTGTAGAAAGTCTTAAAACATCCATTATCCTAAATAACATCACAACAAAATACAATGATACAACAACAATAGTGGTTGGAGTTATTGATGAATTTGGAAATGATGTAAATGGTGGAAAAGTAATTGTAAAAATCAATGGAAAAACATTGAAAGACACAGATGGAAACATAATCTTTGCATATGTAACAAATGGTACTGCTAAAATTACAACAACACTCTCAATGAAACCAAAAACATACAATATAACTGCAGTATATGGTGGAAAATCATATTATGAATCAGCTAGAACAAATAATTCAACATTAATTATTACAAAACGTGATGCAGTAGTTTCATTTGAGGACATACCACAACCAGAAGCAGGAAGTGATGTTGAAATAAAAGTGAAAGTAGTTGATGCTGATGCAGATACATTAGTAAATACAGGATGTGTAATACTTAAACTCAATGGTAAAACACTAAAAGACACAGATGGACAAATCATATATACAAATGTAATAAATGGTACTGCAGTTGTAAAATACAACATACCAAGTAATTTCAAAGCAAAAGAATACAAATTAACAGCAGTATTTGCTAATAATGTATATAACAGAGCAGAAGCAAATTCTACCCTAACTATTATTAAAGCAAGTAATAATACAAATACAACACAAAATTCAGATAATACAATAAAAACAGTAAAACAATACAATATAAATCCAAAAAAAGAATATATAGTGAAGACCTAACTCTTCACTACCTTTTTTTATAATAAACTATTAATACAGGTTTAATACTCTTTTTCAATTGTTAAATCTAATTTAGAGCTATTTTTTTATGTAAAAACTTGAATAAGATAGATTTAAATCATGATATTTAATTCTAGCCAATATTTTTAATCAATATTTTTTTATAAATAAATTCATCAGTGTTTTATGTAACTTTTTTTAATAAAAGATAATATTTGTATATCATTAAAAATAGATGTATATATTATATTGAAGTTTTAGAATAACTAATTTTAAATTTTCTTTTTATAACAAACAAATACTTTAGAGGTTAATATTAAAATGGTTTTAACAGAATTATTAGCACCTGCAGGTTCTTATGATATTCTCGTTGTTGCTATTAATGCAGGAGCTGATGCAGTGTATATTGCAGGACATAGATATGGTGCTAGAGCTTTTGCTCATAATTTTACATCAGAAGAACTGGAAAAAGCAGTAGAATATGCTCATTTAAATGGATCATCAATACATGTTACTGTAAATACATTGTTTAATACAAAAGAGATTTTGGATGTTCTTAAATATGTTCAATTCTTATATCGTATAGGTGTAGATGCAGTTATTGTTCAAGATATTGGTCTTGTATATTTAATTCATAAATTCATTCCAGACATGGAAATACATTCATCTACTCAAATGACTCTACGTGATTATACTAGTCTTCTATGGGCTAAGGATGAGGGAGTCAGTAGAGTTATTTTACCACGTGAGATGGAAATTGATGAAATAAAAACTATTTCAGATAAATTAGAAAAAGATAAAATAGATCTTGATTTAGAAGTTTTTGGTCATGGATCTCTTTGTTATTGTATTTCTGGTGACTGTTATATGTCTTCATTTATCTCTGGAAGAAGTGCTAATAGAGGTGCATGTGCTCAGCCATGTAGATCTAATTATAAACTTAGATACAATAATCATAGTATAAGCCATGGATGTTTAATATCTACCCATGATCTTGCCACATATAAAGATGTTAAATCAATTTCTGATGCAGGAATTATGTCATTGAAGATTGAAGGAAGATTAAAGTCTGAGGATTATGTTGCTACTGTTGTAAATGCATATAGAACCATGATTGATAATATGAATAATGATACTACAGAAATTGCAGCTAAATTAGAGAAGGATTTAGATTTAACATTTAATAGATATTATACTAATGGATATATTTTACATGATACTCCAGGAGAAGTTATGGGAAGAGAAAGTTCATTCCATCAAGGATTATACTTAGGTAAAATCAAATCTATTGAAGGTGAAGAAGTAGATATTGAATTTGAAAATAAAAACCATCCAACACTTCAAAATGGTGATGGTATAGGATTTAAGCATAACAATCATATACGTGGTATTTATCTTGATACTATTGTTAAACAAGATGAGAATCATATTCTTATAAAAACTACACGTGATATTCGTGTTGGATCTGAGGTATATATAAGTTATTCTAAGGCACTTCATGATAAACAGAAAAAATATAAGAAAGAGCAGATAAAGCCACATATTCCAATATCATTTGATATTTCAGTTAATAAGAATATGAATTTAACTGTAAATGTTAGTTTCAAAGTCAATAGTGATGTTATTAGTTTTGGTTATAAATCCAATAGTGAACTTGTTGAGGCTATTAATAAACCATTAACTAATGATCTTATCATTGAACAAATGTCTAAATCTGGTGAAACTCCATTTATTGCCAATAATGTTCGTGTAACTAATTTACCTGAAAATGTGTTTATGCCTATTGGTAAGTTAAATAAGATACGAAGAAAAGTATTGGATAAGGCTTCTGAAAAATTATTAGAATATTATATTCCAAATAAAAATAAATCAGAGGAAATACGTAAAAATATCAAGAAATACACCAAAGACTGTAAAAATAATGAACATGGTATAAAACCTGCTAATTATGTTGGACTTAATGTATATGTTGATAACATAGATTTACTAACTATCGCAAATAGAAATCCATTAAATAGAATATACTTTGATGCATCATTTATCTATGATAATAAAAAAGAATATTTTGATAATATTGAAGATATATTAAGAGAAGCTTCTTCAATTACTGTGGATAAGGAACTTGTATGGGTATTATCTGCATTTACATCAGATGAAGATTTAGAAAAAATAGTGAAAATATATTCAAATCTTAAAAATGATGGAATAAAACTTTCAATAATGGGTGATTCACCATCACTTACACGTATATTCCCAGATACTAATGTTTATGGAGCACATAACCTTAACATATGGAACAACTACAGTGTTGCAATGCTTAATAAAAATAACTTTAAAGGTGCAACAATTTCAAGTGAATTATCAGAAGAAGAAATTAGTCAACTTCTTAGAAAATCAAAACAATACAATACTAAACTTGAATTGATAGTTCAAGGAAATCAGGAAATCATGGTATCTAAAGATGATTTCACAAATCTTAATGGAAACTTTGATTTGGATATTAAAACTGATGAGTATGTTGTATTAGATGATAAGGCAAATAAGGCTAAATTTAAGATATACTTTGATTATAATAAACAAAGTCACTTCTTTAACAATGACATGTTATGTTTAATTGATGAAATTGATAAGATTAAGCAAATGGGTATTGAAAATATTACTCTTGATTGTAGATTTACAAAGGAAAAATACACCTCCAAAGTAATTTCATTGTATATTCAAAGACTAAGAGAGAATAATCCTAAAAGAAAGTATTCTGAAAGTATAGACAATATTTCCTATTCAAAATTAAATAAAGGAAACTTCCTAAATTCAAGAATATTAGAAGATAAAAAAAGTAAAAGGAAAATTAGAAATAATAGAAAGTAAATCTCTCTATTTCTATACTATTTTTTTATATAATAAAATAACATTTCTTTTATTAAAATTAAGGATAGTGGATTTTTTATAGAAATCAAATCCCTTATTTATAAAGAAAGGTATTGTGTCTATGAATGAATTTACTATTAGATATTTATATTGTGGTCTATCTCGTCTTATAGACACTATAATATCTTTTAAAACAGAAGAAGCGATTCCGTGTGATCTATAATCTTTATAAATATATATACACACTAATTTTAATGATTTTATTTTAAAATTATCCATATCTTCAAAAGCAGATACTTTTATTGTGAAAAATCCAATAATATCATAATTATATACTATTATATATGTCTCACTTCCAACTTCTTCTATTTCAGATGCAATAGATTTAGTTAACATTTTAGATAATGAATTGTGTCTTGTTTGTAATAGATTAAATTCTCGCTCTTGTGTTATTTTTTTATAATGATATTTTTCTAGAATGTTTTTCATAATTCTTGTTTTTATTTTTGAGAATGAATATTATCAAAAACCTCCAAATATAATACTTAAATAATAATTATATTAAAAATAATATATAAAATTAACATTAATTTAAATCAAAGTTTAAATAATAGACCATATTATTAAAAATAATTAAAATATTTGAAAACTAATAAAAAAAAATAAATCAAAATTGTTAATATAGAAAAGTTTTTATTTAATCCAAAAGATAAAAATTAGAGTAAAAGACTTTATAAAAAAAATTTTATAAAATCAAAGTAATACTTCCACTATAAAAACAGGAAGTATTGGAAATTATTATTTAAAAGGAGATACAATTCATGACATGTACCATATTAGTTGGTGGACAATGGGGTGACGAAGGTAAAGGAAAATGTATAACATACTTTTGTACCCAAGATAAACCTGAAATTATTGCTAGAGCAGGAGTAGGTCCAAATGCTGGACACTCAGTAGAATTTAATGGTGAAAAATACGGTTTAAGATTAACACCATCAGGTTTTTTCAATAAAGAAGCAAGATTATTAATTGGTGCTGGAGTTTTAGTAAATCCAGAAGTATTTGAACACGAATTAGAATACCTTAGCAAATATGCAGTTGAAGGTAGAACATTCATGGACGCAAACTGTGCAATAATCACAGACAAACACACAAAACAGGATAAAGATTCAGCATATTTATCTAAAAAAATAGGAACAACTGGAAGTGGATGTGGACCTGCAAATGCAGATAGAATAAACAGGACAATAGACTATGCAAAAGATGTACCAGAACTAGAAAAATACATTACAGATGTACCTTCAGAAATAAACAAGGCAATTGATGAAGGTAAAGATGTATTTATTGAAGGATCACAAGGATTTGGATTATCATTATACTATGGAACATACCCCTATGTAACAAGTAAAGATACATGTGCAAGTACTGCGGCAGCAGATGTAGGTGTAGGACCAACAAAAGTAGATGAAGTAATAGTAATATTTAAGTCATACATTACAAGAGTAGGTGAAGGACCATTCCCAACAGAAATTTCACCAGAAGAAGCTGAAAAAATGGGAATAGAAGAATATGGTGTAGTAACAGGTCGTAAAAGAAGAGTAGGATTATTTGATAAAGACTTTGCAAAAAGATCATGTATGATAAATGGTGCTACACAAATAGCTCTAACATGTATTGATAGATTATATCCAGAATGTGCTAAAGTAAATAAATATGAAGATTTATCACAGGAAGCTAGAGATTATATTGAAGATATTGAAGAAAATGTTGGTGTTCCAATTACTATCATATCCACAGGTCCTGATCTTGCAGATACAATTGATTTAAGAAATGAAAAATTAAATTAATCTCCTTTACTTTTTTTTAAAAAAAATATTTTATTAATATTAATTTT
>NZ_MAIF01000127.1:0-8240 GCF_001729395.1 Methanosphaera sp. A6
TATTTTTAATAAAAAAATAGAATTTTAGTAACCTTTATATACTAAAAGATACATAGTTATTATTACAAAAAGTAAGTAAAAGAAAAAAAACTAATCAATATTTTAGTAACCTTTATATACTAAAATAGATATAATTATTATTACAAAAAGTAATAAAAAAGAAAACAACATTAAATTCATAAAATATATCATATTAAAAAAAAATATAAGGAGGTAATACTATGACTGATGAATTAAAATTAAAAGTTGCTGAAGCATTCTCTCAAGGAGATATTGGAAGATCAATAGCAAGAATAGATCCAAAATGTATGGATGAATTAAATCTAAAAGATGGAGACATCATTGAAATTGAAGGAAATAAAATCACTACTGCAACAGTAGTAGAATCAAAATCAGATGTAAGTCTAGGAATTCTAAGAATAGATAGTTATCTTAGAAAAAATGCAGGAACATCCATAGGAGAAGAAGTAACAATCAGACCTGCAACTATAAAAGAAGCTAAAAAAGTTAAATTAGCGCCAGTAGATCAAGAAATTGCAATACAAGGAAATTTAAACTCAGTATTCCTAAATAGAACAGTAAACAAAGGAGACATTATCATAACTGGTGTTAGAAAACAACAACCAAAAACATCAAGTATGATGTTTGACGACCTTATAAATCAAATGATGTCCAATATGGCATCAATTGGTGAAATCAAACTTGCAGTAGTAAATACAAAACCACTGGGTCCTGTAAAAATCACAGAAAATACCCAAATTGAAATGGAAACAAAACCAGTAGACCCTAGTAAGTTCGAAGGAGTTGAAAACCTAATAGATGTATCCTATGAAGATATTGGTGGATTAAAAAATGAAGTTAAAAAAATAAGAGAAATGGTAGAAATTCCACTAAAAAGACCAGAGTTATTCAAACAATTAGGAATTTCAGCACCAAAAGGAGTATTACTCCATGGACCGCCTGGAACTGGTAAAACATTACTAGCAAAAGCTGTGGCAAATGAAACAAATGCCCACTTCATAGTAATTAATGGACCAGAAATCATGAGTAAATACGTTGGAGGATCAGAAGAACAATTAAGAGAACTCTTTGAAGAAGCAGAAGAAAACAGTCCTTCCATCATATTCATAGATGAACTAGATGCAATTGCACCAAAAAGAGAAGAAGTATCAGGAGATGTAGAACGTAGAACAGTAGCCCAATTACTAACACTTATGGATGGACTTAAAAGTAGAGGAGAAGTAGTAGTAATTGGAGCAACCAACAGACCTGATGCAATTGATGCAGCATTAAGAAGACCTGGAAGATTTGACAGAGAAATAGAAATTGGAGTTCCAGATAAAGAAGAAAGAAAAGAAATTCTTGAAGTACATACAAGACATATGCCACTTGATGATGATGTAAATCTTGATGAATTAACAGAAGTAACACATGGATTTGTAGGAGCCGACCTTGAAGCACTATGTAAAGAAGCAGCAATGAGAGTTCTAAGAAGAATACTTCCAGAAATACAGACAGACAAAGAAGTACCACAAGAAGTACTTGAAAAAATGGTACTACATAAAAAAGATTTCAAAAATGCACTAAAAGAAATACAACCATCAGCACTAAGAGAAGTACTTGTACAAATACCAGATGTAAATTGGGATGATGTAGGTGGATTAGATGATGCAAAACAAGAACTAAAAGAAGCAATTGAATGGCCACTAAAAAATCCTGAAAAATTCAAAGAATTTGGAATTAACCCACCAAAAGGTGTTCTACTAACTGGAGTTCCAGGAACTGGTAAAACATTACTAGCAAAAGCTGTAGCAAATGAAAGTGATGCTAACTTCATATCTGTAAAAGGACCAGAACTATTATCTAAATGGGTTGGAGATTCTGAAAAAGGAATAAGAGAAGTATTTAGAAAAGCAAGACAAACAGCACCAACAGTAATATTCTTTGATGAAATTGATGCAATAGCATCAACAAGAGGATACTCAGCTGGAGATAGTGGTGTAACACAAAGAGTTGTAAATCAACTTCTTACTGAAATGGATGGAATGGAAGAATTACATGACATATCAGTTATAGCTGCAACTAACCGTAAAGACATTATAGACCCAGCATTACTAAGACCGGGAAGATTTGACAGACATGTTGAAGTAGGTCTTCCAGATGAAGAATCAAGAGAATCAATATTCAAAGTACATACAAAGAATATGCCATTATCAGATGATGTTGACATACACACACTCGCAAAAGAAGCTGAAGGATTTGTAGGAGCAGATATTGAAGCTGTATGCCGTGAAGCTGTAATGTTAACATTAAGAAAAAATCTTGAAGCAAATATTGTACACATGTCTGAATTTGAAGAAGCAATGAAAAAAGTAAAACCAACAAAAGACAGTGAACTTGTTTCATACAACTAAACATCAACAAAATGTAGAAACTTCTAAATTTCTACATTTATTTTTTCATAAACTATTTTTAAAATAAAATTATTAATAATTTAATACAACTTCCTTTATAATCTAAATTAATAATAAGAAATAAGAAGATATAATAATATATTGAATAATATTTTAAAGAGAGATGAAATTAATGACATATGATATTAAGGATATTAATTTAGCTCCAGAAGGAGAAAAGAAAATAAAATGGGTACAAAAACATATGCCTGTTTTAGAAACTATTAAAAAACAATTTGAAGAAGAACAACCATTCAAAGGAATTACAATTGGTTCTTGTCTTCATCTTGAACCTAAAACAATTAATTTAGGATTAACTCTACAAGCAGGTGGGGCAGAAGTTGTAATGACAGGTTGTAATCCATTATCTACCCAAGATGATGCTACAGCAGCTGGTGCAAAACTAGGATTAAATATGTATGGTTGGACTGGTGAAACTAATGAGGAATACTATGAACAACTCAACAAAGTACTAGATTATGAACCAGATATTGTTATAGATGATGGTGCAGATTTAATATTTTTAATCCATAAAGAAAGACCCGAACTTCTTGAAAAACTAAGAGGAGGTTGTGAAGAAACAACAACAGGTATTCATAGATTAAAAGCAATGTATGAAGATAATGCTTTGAAAATGCCTATTATGGCTGTGAATGATTCATACATGAAATACCTCTTTGATAACAGATATGGTACTGGACAATCTACCTTTGATTCAATAATGGGAACAACAAACTCAGTAATTGCAGGACAAACTGTTGTTGTATGTGGTTATGGATGGTGTGGAAGAGGTATTGCCATGAGAGCAGATGGACTTGGAGCAAATGTTATTGTTACAGAAGTTGATCCTATCAGAGCACTTGAAGCTAAAATGGATGGATACAGAGTAATGACAGTTCAAAAAGCACTTGAAGAAGCAGATATTGTTATAACAGCTACTGGTAACAGAGATATCATATCTGGTGATGATTTTAAACATGTGAAAGATGGTTGTATGCTTGCAAATTCTGGACATTTCAATGTGGAAATTAATGAAAATGATCTTGCTAGCCAAGCAATAGGTAGAAATATGTTAAAACCAGATATTGAAGAATTTGTAATGGCTGATGGACGTAGTATTTATTTACTAGCTGGTGGTAGATTAGTTAACCTTGCAGGACAATATGGACAGGGACATCCAGCTGAAATTATGGATTTAAGTTTTGCTATGCAAGCATTATCTGCAAAACGTCTTTTAAATGAAGATATGAAACCAGGTGTTTATAAAACAAGAGATGAAGTAGATATAGAAATAGCTAAATTAAAACTTAAAACAATGGGTGTGGAAATAGATACACTTAGTGATGAACAAGAAAAATATATGAATAGTTGGGATGTTGGTACATAAATATAACATCCTTCACTTTACTTTTTTTAAAACCAATCTTCAAGACTTGACTGTGCTGTTTTTGCTTGTAATTTTTTAATTGCACTTATTGTTCGTCTTTCATCAAAATCATGTTCTCCACATAGAAAATCAAGTAATTGACTTTTTTTTGGACGCTTAAATTCAATAGTATAATTATGAACAACGTTTGGATTTAAAAATATTTCTCTAATTAATTCAGCATCAACCTCCATTGTTTCATTTAATGATTCTAATGCTTTTTCTAATGTACCATATTTATGAATTAATTTAATTCCTTTTTTCGCACCAATACCATATACTCCCTTATTAAAGTCTGTTCCAACAAGCATTGCAACATCAACTAATTGTTCTCTTGTAAGATTCAATTCCTTTAATGTTTTTTCTAGAGAAATTAGTTCTAAATTTTTAGAATTACTTTTAGATAATTTAAGGTTTCTAATCATACGTGTTGCACCAAATTGTAGACAATCATAATCTTGTGATACTACTGCCCATGCATCATTTTGTGAAACCATATAGGAAGCTTGTGCTTCTCCTTCAGTTCTTGCTTGTACATAAGGTATTCCCATTAAATCTAATAATTTTTTAGAAGATTTTATAATTTCCTTATTTAGATGTGTTGTTCTTGCAGCATATTTTCTTGCAGCTACTACATCACCAACTTCTTTAGCTTCCAGATATTTCTTTTCAGATTCCTTTTTAATATTTATTCTTTCTTCTTGTGTTTCTTTTTTTAAATCTGGTGCTTTTCCATCGAAAACATACACTGGTTTTATATCCTTTTCAATTAGTGTTGATGTTTGAAACATTATACCATTTAGGTGTGATGTTATATGTCCATTCAGGTCTCGTAGTGGTGTTCCATCAGTTTGTCTCATACTTGATAAGAATTTATAGATTACATTTGAAGCATCAACTGTTAAAATTTTTCCTTCTAATTCTTTCATTTCTATAGGTTCTGGATTTGTAATATCTTTAAATTTTACTCCCATTAACATACCTCCTTTAATTATATAATATTTTCTTTGGCTTTTTATTGTCAAAGTTTGATGTAAATCCATCAATATATGCATTTGTATAGAATGTTATTCGTCTATATTTGTTATCATCAAAGAGTATTATTCCAATGATTGTTAATATGTAATTTTTTATTATTGTTAGATATAATGATATTTTATTTTGAGAATATTTCATTCCAATCCATATTAGATTTCTTTGCATATAATAGTTTATCCATAATTTATCATATGGTCGTCTATCTACAGATATACCTAATACAGTTTTTTTAAATGTTCCTTTAACACTACCTTCTGCATGTTTTATTATACTGTCATTTACTAGTTTAATTTTTCCAACTGTTCTTAAACGAATACAGTATTCTAAATCATCTGTATGTATGAAAAATTCCTTTTTTGGATAACCTATCTTTGATATAGCATTTCTATTAACTAGTAATCCTACAAATGATGCCATGTCAATATCTTTAATAGCTACTTTTGTATCTTCAGGTGTTATTTGTTTTTGAATAGGTAGTCCTTTTTTAAAGTTAAAGTAGCCTCTGTGATGATATAATATGTTGTTATTAAGATCTACCTTTAGACTTGCAAGTGCTACTGTATCATCTAAGTGATAGTATGGTGTTAATTTTTCAAGACATGTTTTTGTTGGAAAGGCATCATCATCCATTATCCATATCCAATCATAATCATCCTCATATGCCATTTTCACACCATGATAGAATCCACCAGCTCCACCAATATTTTCTGGTAAATGAATGTATTTAATTGTTATATTATTCATTGTTTTTTCTGTGGATTCTATAGTTTTAGTATTTTGTGGTGTGTTTTTAATATATCCTTTTTCATAGAGTAATTGTGGTGTGTTATCTGTAGAATTATTATCTACAATGTATATTGCATTGATTTTATGTGTTTGATTTAAAAGTGAATCAATACATTTTAATAGGAGTTGTTTTCTGTTAAAGGTCACAACTACTGCGCATACTGTATCTTTCATAGTTTATTCCTTGTTTAATTTTTGATGCCAATTCCATGCTGTTTCTATTATTTTATCAATATTTACATATTGAGGATCCCATCCAAGTGTGTCTTTTGCTTTTTTGGAACTTCCTATTAGAATTGCTGGATCTCCTTCTCTTCTTTGTGTTTGTGTAACGTTAAAATTCCTTCCTGTTACACGTTTAACAGATTCTATTACTTCTCTTACTGAAAATCCTTGTCCATTACCAAGATTAAATTGATTACTTTGATTGTTTTTATTTAAATATTCAAGAGACAAAATATGTGCATCTGCTAGATCTGTTACATGTATATAATCCCTAATACATGTTCCATCTGGAGTATCATAATCTGTTCCAAAAATTTTTATATCTTCACGTTTTCCCATAGCTGCATCAAGTATTAATGGAATTAAATGTGTTTCTGGATTGTGCCATTCACCAATTATTCCAGATTCATCTGCTCCTGATGCATTGAAATATCTGAGAATAACTGATTTTAGTCCATATGCTGTATCATAATCCTTAAGAATTCTCTCAACCATTAATTTTGTCCAACCATATGGATTTATTGGATTTTGTGGATGATTCTCTGTTAATGGTATTTTTTGAGGTATACCATATGTTGCACATGTTGATGAGAATATGAATTTTTTAACATCATGTTTTAACATTACATTAAGTAGATTCATTGTATTTACCACGTTGTTGTTGTAGTATTTTTCTGGATTTCGTACTGATTCACCTACATCTATAAATGATGAAAAATGCATCACTGCATTAATATCATATTTAGTAAATATGTCATCTACTTCATTGATATTTGCAAGATCACACTTACATAACGTTCCCCATTTAACTGATTCTTCATGTCCATAACTTAAATTATCTAAAATTATTGTTTCATATCCCCTTTCATTTAAAACTTTATTTACATGGGACCCTATGTAACCTGCTCCACCTACAATTAATATCATATTATTACTCCTATTTGATTTAAAAAAAAAACATTAAATATATTATATATTACTTTATATAAAATATAATTATAGTATTTTATCATTCTAAGTCTAAAAATACACCAAGCCAATATATTGGGGATTGATTAGACAAGTAATATGCGATATAATTGAAATATTAAATTCATAAAATATGTTAAAACCCACGGGCCGTGGGGGATAGCTCGATTAATCTAAACTACAAAAATAGTTTATTGCCCGAGAAACACAACCATAATAGTTGGGTAGGTCAAGAAAGTGATAAAGATGAAAAAAATAATACCTATATTGATAATTGTAGGATTATTCTTATGTAGTTCCATGGTATATGCTTCTAATAACATGAAAGACATGCCACGACCAGAATTAGATGGTAGTAATGTTACTGGAGAATGTTATAAAGTTATTGATGGAGATACAATCTATGTTTCAGGTCTAGGTAAAGTTAGATTTGTTGGAGTTAATACTCCTGAACGTGGAGAAGAAGGATACTACGAAGCAAAAAACTATGTAAAAGAAAGATGTTTAGGAAAAATGGTTACTATTGATGTGGATGATGCAAAACACTTTGATAAATACAATAGAACATTAGGTGTTGTGTATGTTGATGATAGTAACTTAAATCAAGAATTATTAGAAAAAAATCTTGCAGAAATAATGTACATACCACCATCTGAATTTAATCCATACAGTTGGGCTGTATAACCTTATTTCTTTACTTATTATTTTTTTATAAAAGAGTTTATATAGTATAATATTCACCATCAGCTCGTTTTACTTTTTTAAGTAAGTTTTTATTTTCTAGGGAAACAGTTATGTTGTATGTTCTTTTAGGTGATAATTCTAATTCACCATAGAGAAGAGCACCCTCTAATACATATCTTGGAGCATAACCATTATATTTGGAGATTACATTTTGAATTATTACATATGCATCTTCTTCTGTTTTATTTAGCATGTAACTCTTTAGTGCTGATTTATCTTCAACAACCTTTGTTTCCAAATACAGGTCAATATAATGCACTTCTTTAGCATCTGAATCTAGTTTTATGAAATTTTTTTCTTGAAGAGCTTCTAATAGATCTATTAAACTTGTTTCTGACAGTTCTAATATATCCTTTATCTTATTGTAAGGTATCTTTTCAGGATATTTATCTAAGTTATTTTTAATTAATAAAAGAATTTTATTTTCATTTTTAGTAATTACTTGCAATTACTTTACCCCATATTATTTTTGTTTATATAAAATATAGTTTCTATTTAATAATTATATAATATTTTAGCTCCTTTGATAAGTCATTGTTGACTTAACTATTGTAATGCCGTTTTTGTATTTTCTGTTGTGTTTATTATTTGTTTTATTA